>JAVBRL010000091.1:0-5726 GCA_031547985.1 Synergistaceae bacterium | reverse complement strand
CCGCGCGGCGCCCGGATGTCGAGCCCCGTGTGCAGGTCGCGGCGGCGTCCGAACGGATCGGTGCGCCAGCCGAAGCGGCTCGAGATCTGCCCGCGCACCGGCCACGAGAACGACCTCACCGACTCCGCGGATTTCTTGCGCGCGCCCTTCTCGGACGAACCCTCGGCCACCGTGATGTTCTTGGCACCCGGCACGAAGATCTCCTGCCCCGCGGCGAGCGCTTTTTCGAGCGCCATGCCGTTGGCCTTCACGATCGCCTCGATATAGGCGCCGTTTTGTTCGGCGATCTGTCCCAGCGACTCGCCGGATTTGACCTTCACGAACGCACCGTCCTGGTTGGGGATGCGCAGCGTCGTCCCCGGCTTGAGCAAGTTCACATCCGCCAGCTTATTGCAGCTGAAGAGCGTGTTGATGTCGAGGTCGAACGCGGCCGCGATCGACCAGAGCGTGTCGCCGTCCTTGACTACGTAATACGTGATCCGCAAGGGGAGCGCTTTTTTGCGCAGCGCTTCTTCCTCGGCGGCGAGCTGGCGGACGTAGGCGAGCGTCTCGAGCACGCGCGAGGCGTTCAGGGGGATGTAGAGAATCTGCCCCTCGCGCACGCGGTCGGCGTGTTTGAGGTCGTTGGCGCGCACGACATCCGGAATGGAGAGCCCCGCCTTTTCGGCGATCTCGCCCAGCGTGTCACCCGCTTTGACGGTGACCGTTTTCCAGTAGACATTGACCGGCGACGGCTCCGAAGGTTCATCCGAACCCGCGACGCCCACGTCAGCAACCGGGCCGTCGTCAAAAAGGCCGCCCGGTTGGATTTCGATCAGCTCGACATCGGGGTCTCCCATCGAAAGGGGAACTTCGGGCAACGGGCCGATGCCCAGGGAAAGGGTCTCGACGTTACGCTCCGGAGTATCGTCCAGAAAAGCGGCTCCGGGGATGTTCGAGACGTCGACGACCAAAAAGCCCGACGAATCGATCTCCGGATCGGATGGGTTTTCGAGAAGATTCGCGGCCGCTTCGGATTTGCTCGCAGGATCGAATCGGGTCCAGTAAACCCCCGTCTTCTTGACCGCGCCGAAGGAAAAAAGCGCCGCAGCGGACAGCATCAGGATCAAAAAGACCCCGAAACTGCCCTTTCCAAGCTTGTGCAACACAAACCCCCTCCTCCCAAAGGTTTAAGGTTTGTCGCGGATATCCGCCCACGCGCGGCGGGAAATTTTATAATGGGGCTCCCGAACCCCCGTTTCTTTAGGATACCTTGATCGTCGCCAAGAAGTCCTTGTTCGTCGCCGTGTTCTTGATCTTGTCGATGATCAGGTTCAAAAGTTCCGCCTCGTCCATATTCGCGACGCGCCGGCGCAAAAACCAGAGGCGCTGGAGCGCTTCTTCCGGAATCAGGAGCTCTTCGCGCCGCGTCCCGGACTTCGTGATGTCGATCGCGGGGAAGATTCTCTGCTCGGAGATCTTCCTCGACAAATGCACTTCCATATTACCAGTTCCTTTGAATTCTTCATAGATCACATCGTCCATCCGGCTGCCGGTTTCGACCAGAGAGGTCCCCACGATCGTGAGGCTGCCCCCCTCCTCGATGTTGCGCGCCGCGCCGAAAAAGCGCTTCGGGAAGTAAAGCGCCGCCGGATCCATACCGCCCGAAAGCGTCCGTCCCGAAGGAGGCACCACGAGGTTCGAGGCGCGCGCCAGGCGCGTGATCGAATCGAGCAGCACGACGACGTCTTTGCCCACCTCGACGAGACGCTTGGCTTTTTCGAGCGCCAGCGCCGCCACCCGCAGGTGTTCTTCCGCCGGGCGGTCGAACGTCGAGGCGATGATCTCGCCATCGACCGAACGGCTCATGTCC
Source organism: Synergistaceae bacterium (assembly GCA_031547985.1). Classification (GTDB taxonomy): domain Bacteria; phylum Synergistota; class Synergistia; order Synergistales; family Synergistaceae; genus JAVBRL01. The sequence continues at coordinate 3,874 of JAVBRL010000091.1, read as the reverse complement.
GTCACTTCCTCGGGACGTTCATCGATCAGAAGGACCATCAGGATGACTTCGGGGTGATTCGCCGTAATGGAGTTCGCGATGTTCTTGAGCAATGTCGTCTTGCCGGCTTTCGGCGGCGAGACCAAAAGCGCCCGCTGCCCTTTGCCGATCGGGGCGAACAGGTCCACCAAGCGCGTCGCGATCTGTTTGTTGTCGAATTCGAGTTGCAGCTTTTCGTCCGGGAAGATCGGCGTCAACGACTCGAAATGCGGGCGCCTGCGGGCCGCTTCCGGATCGGTGAAATTGACCGTCTCGACACGCAGCAGCGCCTCGTAATGCTCCTGGTCTTTGGGCGGACGGATGACCCCCCAGACGACGTCCCCGTTGCGCAGCCCGAAACGCCGGATCTGCGAGATGGAGACGTAGATGTCGTTGTTGCTGGGCAAAAGCCCCGAGGGGCGCAAAAAGCCGTACCCCTCCGGCAGGCATTCGAGCGTCCCGCCTCCGAAGCGGTATCCGAGGGCCTGCGCCTGCGCCCCCAGGATCTCGACGATCAGGTCGTCCTTGCGCAACGTCGACGCGCCCGTGACCGCGAGTTCCTTCGCCAGCTTGCGCAGTTCCGTCGTGTTCATCGCGGCCAATTGATTGAACGTGATCTTCGGGCGGGAAATATCCTTGCCGTTCGCGGCGGGGGGCTGAGAACCCTCTTGGGGCGAAGCCCCCTCTTTTTCTGCTTTTTCTGCTTTTTCTTCGGCCTGGTTCGAAGCGCTCTCTTGCGGTTCCGTCTTCGCCTCGGGCAGCGGCACATCGGTTCCCGGAAGGGTCTCTTGCGCGGAAAGGTTTTCCACCTCTCGAATCTCCACCGGCGCTTCGGCTTCCAAAACCGCTGTGCTCCCCTGTTTTTTCGTCGTCTTCACACCCACACTGACCAACCTCCTGGACTCATTGCGGAGAAATGGAAAACCCCACCTGTCCTACGATCTTCTGATTATGCGCAACTTCTACGCGATACTCGCCCACCGGAAGGGCATCCCCTTCCTCGCGAACCAGGTAAAAAGCCTTGAAACCTTCCTTGGCGGAGGGCAGACGAAAGAAATCGTGGTGGATCTGCGTCGCGCGGAAAAACCAACGAACTCGCAATTCATCGCCTTCATACGCCGAAAAATACTTGAGCCAAAGACAGACTTGCAACGTGTCGCGTGGGAAACGGTCGTTGATTTTCATGGGCTGGAGATTATCGTCCAGGTCCTGGCACACGACGATACGCTCCAGGCGAAAGGGATCCCTGAAATTTCCGGACCGGAAACTCCACGATACAAAAAAAACCAACACAAAGACAGTAAAACCCAAGACAAGAAGAGGTAATGGAAAACCTTTGCGCGGCGAATTCATCAATGCATTATAAACGACGATTGAAGATTAGCAAGAGTTTCAAAAATTGTCAAAAGGAATTCTTCCTCCGGAATTCTTTCTCCGTTTCCCTTGGAATTCTTTCTTCGCTTCCTCCGGATGCCCGCCCCCAAGGGGGTCACGCGTTCTTCAGGTCCGCCAGCAACGCGCGGTGGACGGGCGCCTCGAACGTGTCGACGCTGCAAGCGCGTTTGCCCGACACGCCGTCGACCGCCCCCGCGCCAACGACCGCGCCCAAGAGCGCGTCCAGTTCGCCGGGCTCCAGACGGCATGCGAAACCCGTCGTCCGCGCGAGAAGCTCCGCCACTCCGTACGCCCCCCAATCCGACACGTCGGCCGGCAAACAGACGTCCGCCGTCACGCGCGAGAGGCACGGCGCGTAATCCGGCAGCGCGGCGGCGAGCTGCGCGTGGTAGTTGCCCATCCCCACTTCGTTGCCGCCGTCGCCGATCCCCACAACCGGGCACGGGCGTTCGACCGCCCAGATGTCCAGCGGAGGCGTCTTGGAGCTCTGGTCGACGCCGCGCATATTGTAATACTTGCCGTCGTCGGCACGCCCCAGCCGTTCGACGTAAAACAGCAGGTCCGTCCCCTCGGGAATCGGGCCGTCGCCGGACGATGCAAGGAGCGTTTCGCCGATCCCCAGATGCGCCGCCCCCGCCGCCAGCGGCGGCATGCAGAGCGGATCGGTGACGACACGCACGTTTTTACCGCAGCGGAGCAAACCCCGCGCGAGCGTAAGCGTGCCGCAAAGCCCGTCCGTCTCCGGCGCACCGGCGAAAAACGTGTAAAACCCGGTCACGAGCGTGATGTTTTGGGCCGCGAGCACGTAACGCACCACGTCGACCAAGGTCTCGGGGCGGCACAGGCTCCCCACGAATCGCCCGCTTTTATCCGAGGCGACGAGCGATACGATACGGCCCGCGATCTCGAGATCGCGGGCCTGCGGTTGCCATGTCATATCGACAGTTTTTCGACCAGCGCCATCATGTCCGCGTCGAGCGGTTTTTTCTGGTTCCAGGCGTCCGGCAGCGGGCACGTCTCGATCTTGCCGGCGATGCGCCCCACCTGGACGCCGGATTTACCCGCCAGAAGCGCCTCGACCGCGCCGTTGCCCAGGCGCGAGGCCAGCACGACGTCGAAACACGAGGGGCTGCCCCCGCGCTGGATATGCCCCAACACCGTGATCTTCGCCTCGAGCCCCTCGGCCTCGTGCAGCTTCGCCGCCAGTTCCGAGGCCGGCATCACGCCCTCGGCCAGCACGATCATCGAGTGCGTCTTGCCGCGCTCGCGCGCGTAGCGGATGTGCTCGTACAGTTTTTCGATGTCGAACGGGTTTTCGGGGATCAGCACGTACTCCGCGCCCGCCGCCACGCCCACTTCGAGCGCCAGGTAACCCGCGCGGCGACCCATCACCTCGACGACGAAAAGCCGTTCGTGGCTCGAGGCCGTGTCGCGCAGTTTTTCGATGCAGCCGAGCGCCGTGTTGCACGCCGTGTCAAAGCCGATCGTGCAGTCGGTGCCCGCGATGTCGTTGTCGATCGTACCGGGGATGCCGACGGTCGGGAAGCCCAGCTTGTGCAGCTCGTAAGCGCCCCGGTACGACCCGTCGCCGCCGATCACCACCAGCGCGTCGATGTCGTACTCGCGCAGGCGCGTGACGCCCTCGCGCACGGCTTCCGGTCGCATGAAGCGCTCGCAGCGCGCCGTCCGCAGCATCGTTCCCCCTCGCAGGATGATCCCGACCACGGAGCTGCGTGTCATCGGGATCACGTCGCCGTCCAAAAGCCCCTCGTACCCCCGGCGCACGCCGATCACGTCCATCCCCGCGTAAATCGCCGTCCGCGTGACCGCGCGCACAGCCGCGTTCATCCCGGGAGCATCTCCACCGCTGGTCAACACCGCAATGCGTTTCATGTTTTCGTCTCCGTCGCAGGTTTCTCGGGATCCAATCAGGTGTCGCCCATTATACCGAAAAAGAATCGCGCCGTAAAAGGCGGGGAAAATCAAAGGCTCTCCCTCCGTCGCCTTCGGCGACACCTCCCCCGCTGGGAGGCGAGGAGTTCGTAAAGGCGCTCAGTGACCTGATTTAGCTCCTTGCCTTTATGCCCTGTCATTGCGAGGAGGGCGTCCTTTCGCCCGACGTGGCAATCTTGTTTTGCGCCGTTACGTACAAAGAAAGCAAACAAAGATTGCCACGTCGGCTGCACCTCCTCGCAATGACAGATAAAAAAATTGCCGAGGGGACGAATCCCCCCGGCGATAAATACGATTTTTCGGTAGGGGTCGCCGCCCTCGGCGACCCGTTGCAGCCGCGGCGTACGTTAAAAAACGGGCCGCCGAAGGCGGCGGCCCCTACGCCGAGCCGTTAATTATTTTCGTTTCCTACTCCCCACCACGCCCATCGCCATCACCACCACAGCCATCATCCCAAACCCGGCGTCGCACGAACTGCTGCTTCCCCCGCCGCTGGGGCTTTCCTGCG
>JAVBRL010000195.1:0-6629 GCA_031547985.1 Synergistaceae bacterium | reverse complement strand
TTCATCGTCTCTATAAACGATGAAATGATTCAAGAAACTAAATTTATCATTTCGTTCTTTTATTTCATTAAGCCACTCATCGGAATCATTATACCATTTCAAAATATAGTCTTTATTTAACCATATTTTCAATTGTTCAATATCGGCATCATCTACGGGTTTTAAAATCAATAAATTGTCGTCCACTTTTCTTGTCCTTTTTTATATAATTTCCTCACGAAAGAATAACAAGAAGAAAAGAGCGAAGATCTCTACGTGAGATCTTCGGCCCCCTTGAAAACTTTTTCACTCGGATCGGATCTTTGGGAATTACGTTTGCCGCGCCGCACTCAGGCGCTCATCATCGCAAAAAGACGAACAGGGCGATCGCCACGAAAATCACTGCGGATATCACCACGAAAAGCGGAATAAAGTGCTGGAAATTGGTGGACGCTCCCGAGGAATGCGCTGCGCTTTGGGAAGTGCCGCCCGGATGGGCGTCCGCCATGTGGATGCGCGCCCCACGAATCAGTTTCATCACCCCGGCGATGCCCGGGGCAATGTTGAGCGTGATGATGCTGCTGCCCGTATCGCTGATTTTCGTCTCCTCCACCTCGGCTTTGAACGTGCCGTCGAAGTTGTCGATGCTCCGGCGAAGAAGGTCGTTGAAAAGCGAATTCGGTTCGAGTTTCACCTGGACGTAATCCCCGGGCTTGAGATCCGACATCGCGACACCACCGACCGGATCCAGGATCGGCTCGCAGTTGACCATGACAGCGTGGGTTTTTTGGATCTCGGCCCCTTCCGAGGCGTCATCGCCCATTGCGTCGCTTGACGCTTCCGGAGCCATCGCGGCGGCCTCGGCCTCTTCTTTTTGGACGACGAACGAGAGGACTTCCGGCTCGTCGACGATGTCCATTTCCAGGATCGTGACGGCACGCATGCCGAACTTCGTGGAAAAAAGGCGCGTGATCTTCTGCTCCGCCGCCTTGACGTTGCGTGATTTTTCCAACTGCGGGAGGATGGGGTCCGCCGTGAAAAAGCTCTGCAGCTCTTTTTCGTATACGCCGAACGACTCGCCTTGCGCTCCGTCGTCGGCGCTTCGCGGGGACATTTCGCGCAGTTGGCACAGGACGCTCTGCCACGAAAGATCGCTCTCCAGCGGTTCGGCCAGCGCGCGGATTTCGACGAGGAGATTGCGCGAACCGTTCGTTGCGGCGACGAAAACGACAAAGACGCGCCCCGTGTGATCGCTCTTTGCGTCGACAAAACCTTTGAGGACAAGCGCTTGTCCTTTTTCGATCATTTAGAAGCCCTCCTTGTCGGTGTTCAAGAACAAGCCCCTTTTTCCCCTTACACCGTTCGATTATAACATTGCCGAATGCGTGCGATCAGCCTGGGGACCACATCTGCGAAATCGCCGCACAACGCCACGTCGGCGACGCGGAAGATCGGCGCCTCGGGATCTTTGTTGATCGCGACGATTTTCTGCGCCGTCTGCATGCCGGCCAGATGCTGCACAGCCCCCGAAATCCCCACGGCGATGTAGACTTTCGGCGCCACAACTTTGCCCGAAAGCCCCACCTGATGGGGGTAATCGATCCATTTCGCTTCGACCGTGGGGCGCGACGCGCCGACCGATCCGTCCAAGAGTTCCGCAAGCTCGCGAAGCAGCGCGAAATTCTCCGCCTTGCGAATTCCCTTGCCTCCCGAGACAACGACGTCCGCCGCCTGAATGTCCGCCTCCGAGGCCTCCTCGCGCGTCGCCTCGAGCACGCGGATGCGGCTTTCGAACGCCGACTCCGGCAACTCGGCGTGTTCGAACGCACCCGTTCGGCTCGCGTCCGGTTCGGGCAGGCGAAACGTCTTCGGCCGCACGGTCGCCATCTGCGGCAGGTGATTCGGCGTCTTGATCGTCGCCATGACGTTGCCTCCGATGGCCGGACGCGTCTGCAGCAGCAATCCGCTTTCGCGGTCGATGTCGAGCCCCGTGCAGTCGGCCGTGAGCCCCGTGCGCAGTTTCGCCGCCACGGCGGGCAGGTACGTGCGCCCCGCCGTCGTGGCGGGCGCCAGGACGACGCGCGGCGCTTCGCGCTCGATCAGGCGCGTCAGGATGTTCGCGGCGATCTCTTGATTGAAATTCTGCAGCGAGGGATGTTCGACACAAAGCACGCGATCCGCCCCCCAGGCGAAAAGCGAGCCCGCCTCCGCGGGCTCGCGCGCGCACAGCACGGCGACGCACACGTCCCCAGCGCCCATCGCATCCGCCAGCTCGCGCGCTTTCGCGATCAGTTCGAACGTCACGGAATGAATTTTTTGCGTTTGCGCGTTTTGCCCGTCGCGCCGTATTTCCGCGCAGACGAAAGCCGCGCATGACGCGCACGAAATTTTCGTCATCGCCCGATCACCGCCAGTTCCTCGAGCAACGCAACGACGCGCTCGATCCCCGCGTCCAAGTCACCGCGCGCGAAAAATTCCGTTTGGCGCGTCAGCCGCGGACGATCGATCTTCACGACCCGCGTGGGAGAAGCCCCCAACCCCGTTTCGCTCGCGTCCAATCCGAGATCGCGAGCCCCCTTGCGCTCCACAACCTCGCGCCGGGCGCGCTTTTTCCCCGCCAGCGTGGGCATGCGCGGCTCGTTGATGTCGTTTAAAACCGTGACGAGGCACGGAAACGGCAGGATCTGCGTTTCAAAACCCTCCTCGACCGTGCGGCGCACCTTGACACCCTCCGCGAGAAGCTCCAGGCGGCTGACGTACGTGGAAAACGGAATGTCCAGGATCGCGGCCGCCTCTGGGCCGACCTGCCCCGTCTCGCCGTCCGTGGCCTTTTCGCCCGCCAACACGAGGTCGAACGGAATTTCCGCCAGTGCCTTCGAGAGGGCCGACGCGGTCGTCCACGTGTCCGATCCCGCAAAGGCCGTATCGCTCAGGAGGCACGCGCGATCGGCCCCGAGAGCCAGCGCCTCCCGCAACGCGCGTTCGGCCTGCGGAGGCCCCATCGAAAGCGCGGTGACGCGCGCACCGGCGCTTTTTTTCAGCGAACACGCGAGCTCGAGCGCGTTCATGTCGAGCGGATTGATGATGTTTTCGATCCCCGATCGGATCATCGTCCCCGACTCCGGATCCATCCGGACGTTGTCGGAATCGGGAACCTGTTTGACCAAGACGACGATTTCCATATCGATGAAGCCCTCCCTCGCGACGGGCGTCACAAATCGTATAAAATACCCGTCGCCGGAGAAATTTTAACAGCCCGCGCTTCGGACCGCACCCTCTTATTTTCTTTCATTTTCTGATACGATCGTCTCCATGAAAAACGGACGCTTTTTTTTCCGCCTCGCCACCGTTCTCGCTGCGGGCGCCTGTATCGGCACCCTCCTGTTTTTCGTCGTCGCAAGGCAACGAACGAGCCATAGCGTCGAGCGGCAGAGCTTCGCCATGGGCACGGTCATCACGCTCAAAGCCTGGGGTTCGCCTTCGGACGCCGCGCGACTCGCGCGCGTACTCGACGAGGCCGTGGCACAGGTCGCTTCGCTCGATGCCCTCATGTCGACGACGCGGGACGACTCGCAGATTTCGCGCCTCAACCGCTCGAGCGGGCGCACGCCGCTTTACGTCTCGCCCGTGCTGGCCGACGCGATCCAAAAAGCGCTCTCCTGGGCGCGCGCTTCCGAAGGAACTTTCGACCCTACGATCTACCCGCTTTCGTATCTTTGGAAATCGGCGGGGAAAATCCCCTCGAACGAGGAAATCGCCGACGCACGATCGCTCGTAAATTATCGCCACGTGCAGGTCTCCTCCGACGATCAGGGCATCCGCGTCGCGCTCGCCGACAAGGGGATGGGGCTCGATCTGGGCGGGATCGCCAAGGGATACGCCACGGACCTGCTCGTCGACTTTTTCAAACAAAACGGCGTCCGTTCGGCCCAGATCGATCTGGGAGGCAATATCTTCGCCTACGGGCCACGCACGGGGCACGACGCCTGGCTGATCGGCATCCAACATCCGGAGAAACCCCGAGGCCAGCCGCTCGCGCGGCTTCGCGTGGAGGGTAAGGCGGTCGTCACCTCCGGCAGCTACGAACGTTTCTTCGAACAGGACGGCGAGAAATACCACCACATCCTCGACGTCAAAACAGGACGCCCGGCGCGTTCGGGGCTCGAGTCGGTCACGGTGATCTGCGCAAGCGCCACGGACGCCGACGCACTCTCGACCACGCTCTTCGTCCTTGGGCTCGAAAAAAGCCTGCAGGTGATCCAAAAAATTCCCGGCGTCGAGGCCGTCTTCGTGACGACCGACCGCCGCGTCGTCGCCACGCCGCTGCTGGTCAAGAAAAAGGGGATCGACCCCGCGCTGGCGGACGTGCGCTACCGCTTCGAGGTTGCACCGTGAAGCCGGGGGACAAGTACCTCTGGGGATTTTTGCTCGTGCTCGCGGGGAGCGCGTTTTGGATTGCGTCCACCTTCAAACTGCAGGAAACCGAGCACGCGCTTTTCGCACAGGTACGCACCGGAGGCGCGGTCGTCTGCCGCGTGCGGCTGGACTCCGACGCGCCCGAAGAGCGGCGCTTCGTCCCACCGGACGGCCCGGCGGAAGCATTTAACGTCGTGCGTTTCGAAAAAGGGCGCGCGCGCGTCGTGAACGCGAACTGTCCCGATCAACTCTGCGTACGGCGCGGCTGGATCTCGCGCGACGCATCGAGCCCCGCGATTTGCCTACCCCATCGCTTCTCGCTCGAAATCGTTTCGCAAACCGAAAAAATCGGAGCACACTCCGATGACGCCATTTCGTACTGAACGTACTCCGCGCGTCCGCAAGCTCGTGCTGGTGGCGCTCCTGGCGGCCTGCGCGCTCGCCGTCCACACCGTCGAAGCCGCGTTCCCGCTTCCCTATCCCGGGCTCAAGCTCGGCATCGCCAACGTCTTCAGCCTGAGCGCCCTCATGCTTCTGGGCGCGCCGGCGGCTCTGGCCGTCACGGCGCTGCGCGTTTTTTTGAGCGCGCTGTTTTCCGCCAACCTGTTCGCGTTCACGTGCGCCGCCGCCGGCGGCTTCGCCGCGCTCGGCGCGATGATCCCGCTGTATCGTTGGGGGAAGACTGTCTTCGGCGTCCCCGCAATCAGCGCCGCCGGGGCGACAGCGTTCAACGTCGCGCAAGTCGCCGTCGCCTCTTTTTGGATCGGCAGCGCGAGCGTCTTCTACCTGCTGCCCGTGCTGCTCGCCGCCGGCCTCGCCACCGGCTGGGGCACGGGAGTCCTGGCGGATATTTTGTGTCAGCGCGTCGCGCCGCTTTTGGGGCAAACCGGCCTCCGGATTTCGTAGGGGGCGCCGCCCTCGGCGCCCCGAGACGCGTGCAGAAAAAACGGGCCGCCGAAGGCAGCGGCCCGATATCAAACCATCAAATCATTTCCGAGTTTGGATGCACGAACGACGCAAACACGGGCGAACGCAGTTCGCCCCTACAAAGACCAACGCCAACGCGCCAAAACCGGCATTACACCCGCTGCTCGATCCACCACCCGAACTGGGGCTTTCGCTCGGGAAGCCCGGCATGTCGGCCAGTTTCAGGCCGCCGCCGGCGAATGTCTGCACGTAGGTCATCGAGTCGCCTTTCAGCGTGTACTGGATCGACGAGAGAGAGCCGTTTTTGAACGCGTCCCTGTTCGCCGCCGTGCCGCCAATCTCCAGATACGGGGCAGCGACTTTCAACGCCGCGACCGGCGACTCGTTGCCCTGCGCGTCGACCCAGCGATAATACAGGTCCGTCAGACCCAGGCTCGTCAGGTACGCCTTGACCGCTGCCAAGAGCGCGGGGTCCGCGCCTTGCGCGAACGGCAGGCGGATCTTCACGAGCCACGAGCCATCAGCATTTTGCGTCGCGATCACTTCGCAGTCGTTCACGTTGAACGTCAAGAGCTGGCGTTCCGTCGGCGCATCGAGACCCTCGACAACGATATTGATCGTGTACGTGACTTTCGTCTTGCCGTCGGCTGCCGTCACGGTGAACGTGAAGGGGCCGTTGCCAAAGTTATGCGTCGCCGGTAGTACGGGCTCGCTTTTCGCCCCCGTGGGCAGCTTGCCGCCGATCGCGACGTGCGAAATGTCCGTTCCATAAGGAACGGTGGCAGCAAACGCCGTGCCCGTGCGTTCGAGGTTGTAGGTCGCGCCGCCGACCGTGAGCGTCATGCCCGAAGGCAACGTCGCGGACGAGAGCGTTGCCCCGCCGCCGGGATTGCCTCCGGGGTTACCGCCGATGGGGTTGCCACTGTCGATCGAGATCGTATAGGCTTCGCTCATGATCGAACTCACCAGGCCGCCGTAGAGCACGATGGCCTTGATCGTCATCGACGAAGGAACCGCGATGGGAGTGGCGTACAGCGTGGAGGCCGCCGTGGGGTCGGACCCGTCCGTGGTGTAACGAATTTTCGCGCCGACTGCGGCGCAGGAGAGCGCCACGTTCTGCGCCGCATTGTAGGTACCGCCTGCAGGGGCCGCCGTCGGCGCCCCTACGGTCGTTTCCTCGATGACCGAGGATCCTGCGCCGACACTTCCTACGTTATCGAAGGTATCGCGAATCGTTCCGGTAATACTCGCGGCAGGGTAATAGTGAACCGTCGCGATTCCATCGACGTAGGAATTGTTGTACCCAC
>JAVBRL010000158.1:0-7581 GCA_031547985.1 Synergistaceae bacterium | reverse complement strand
GAGCGTGCCGAGCGCGCCCAGGATGGAGACCATCCCCTTCTGCCCTCCGGCGGATCCTTTGGCGCGCAGACGCAAACGCCCGAAGGGAAGCGCCATGTCGTCGTAGACGACCAGCACGTCTTCGGGCGTGAGGTTTTGGTACGCCACGGCCTCGCGTACCGCGAGGCCGCTCAGGTTCATATAGGTAAAGGGTTTCAGAAAAGCGACGGCTTCATTGCCGAGGCGCGCACCATCCCAGAAAGCTCCGCGAAATTTCATCTTCGGCGCCGAGAGCCCCAGACGGGTGACGAAAGAGTCGACTAAAAGCCACCCCACATTATGGCGTGTCCAAGCGTATTGCGGGCCGGGGTTGCCCAGCCCGACCACGAGCTTCACGGCTTAAAGGGGCGAAAGAGGCGCGTCAGTCCTCGTCGCTTTTGGCTTTGCCTTTGGCGACGACTTCGACCTCGGTCTTCTCATCGCCTTCGCCGGTCTCCGGAGTCGTGTCGAGCTGCGAGTAATGAATGACCACAACCGGACTGTCGAGGGGTACGGCGCAGACGGCGGAAGCCGGAAGCTTGAGGTCCTTGACCAGGAATTCGTCGCCGATTTCCATCTTGCTCACGTCGAGCACGAGCTCCTCGGGGATCTCCGTCGATTCGACCTCCATTTCGACGGTGTGCAGCACCTGCTCAATGACGCCGCCCTGTTTGACTCCGGGCGCGAATTCGCGGTCCAGCAACACCACGGGAACTTCCACGCGGACGGTATGTCCTTTGAGAAGTTGATAAAAATCAACGTGCAGAGCCTTACGAGTGATCGCGTGGCGCTGCAGCTCGCGGATCAGGACCATTTCCGTCTTGCCGTCCGGCATTTCGAGATCGATCAGCGTCGTCTCCCAACGCACCGTGTTCATCAGGGGCGCGATCTCCTTCGCGTCGACCTGCCCCGGGATGCCTTCTTTGTACTCCGGGCCGTAAAAGACGGCGGGAACGCCTCCGCGCGCGCGCAACTTTCCGCAATACTCCTTGCCCGTCTTGCCCGCTCCGTCGCGACGCTCAAATTTGATCCGGATATTTTTGCTCTTCTCGGCTGCCGCCATTGATGATTCCTCCTATTTCACGAATCCTTTCGATTCGGTTTATCACAAAAGATTAGTCTATAACCCGAGAAAATGTTTGTCAATGTTAACGATGCAGCGGACGCTGATGAAACAGAATGCTCACCGAATGGTCCGAATGGATGCGGCGGATGGCCTCGGCGAAAAGCGGCGCGATCGAAAGTGTCGTGATCTTGTCGATCTGCTTTTCGGGCGGAAGCGGAATCGTGTCGGTCATCACAAGCTCGTCGATGGAGGATTTTTGTAGGCGTTCAATCGCCGGCCCCGAAAGCACGCCGTGCGTCGCGCACGCGTAGACGCGCTCGGCTCCTTTTTCGAGCAGCGCTTCGGCCGCGTTGACCATCGTACCTGCCGTGTCGATGATGTCGTCGACCAAAATGGCGACTTTGCCCCGCACATCACCGATGATCTCCATCACTTCGCACTGATTGGCGACTTCGTGAGAACGTCGTTTATCGACGATCGCGAGATCCGCCCCCAGGTGCCCGGCGAAATTGCGCGCCCGGACCACGCCGCCGATATCTGGCGAGACGACAGTGACTTTTTTCTCGAGCACATCGTCTTTGAGCGTGCGCCGAAAATACGAGGCCAAAAGCGGAATGCCCGTCATGTGATCGACCGGGATGTCGAAAAAACCCTGGATCTGCCCCGCGTGCAAATCGGCGGAGATCATGCGGTACGCCCCCGCTTTCACGATCAGGTTGGCGACGAGCTTGGCCGTAATCGGTTCCCGTGCGCGGGTCTTGCGGTCCTGACGCGCGTAACCGAAGTACGGGATCACGACGTTGACGCGGTACGCCGACGCGCGACGCATGCAGTCGACCATGATCAAAAGCTCCATCAGGTTATCGTTGACCGGGTCGCATGTCGACTGGACCACGTAAACGTCCGCGCCGCGCACGCTCTCTTCGATCGTCATCCCCAGTTCCCCATCCGAAAAACGAAAGCGTTTCATGGCGGCAAGGGGCATGCCCAGATTGGCGCACACGTTTTCCGCGAACTGCGGGTGCGCCCCGCCCGTGAAAATTTTGACCTCTCTCAATCCTACAGGCATCTCGCGCTACTCCCTTTCCCCTTTTGGGTCTTTTTTATCTTTTGACGAATCGTTTTTCGGGCGATCCGCCCATCCTTCGATGTTGCGTTGGCGTGCACGCGCCACGGCGAGTGCACCATCTGGAACGTCGTGCGTGACGGTCGAACCCGCGGCCGTCGTCGCGCGGTCACCCATGGAGACAGGCGCCACGAACATCGTGTCGCTGCCCACGAAACAGTCGTCCCCGATGACAGTCTTGTATTTGCGTGCCCCGTCGTAGTTGCACGTGATCGTGCCCGCCCCGATGTTCGTGCGGTCACCCACGGTGGCGTCTCCCAAGTAAGACAGGTGCGGGACTTTCGTCTTTTTGCCGGTGGCGCTTTTTTTCATCTCGACGAAACGCCCCACGCGCCCCTCCTCGCCGATCGAGACCCCTTCGCGCAGGAAGACGAACGGGCCGATTTCGGCTTTCGCACCGATCCGCGAGTCGCGGATCACCGTAAAGGCGTGGATACGCGCACCCCCTTCGAGCTTCGACTTTCCCCATATATGCACGTTCGGTTCGAGCGTGCAGTCCGGTTCGATCGTCACGCGCGGCCCGATCCAGGTGGATAGGGGGTCGACGCATTTGAGGCCGCGCGACATATGCGCGTCCAGGACCCGGTCGCGCAGCACGGCCGTCGCATCGGCAAGCTGGCGCGGATTGTTCACGCCGCCGAGTTCGATCGCATCGTCGTTCACGTGGGCCAGAGCCCGTCCGCCGCTGCCCGACAGCATCGCCACAGCGTCCGTGAGGTAGTATTCACGCTGCGCGTTGTTGTTTTTCAGTTTATCGATCACTTCTTCGAGCGCTTGCCGGTCGAAAAGATATATGCCGCTGTTGATCTCCGCTACGGCGCGTTGCGCGTCGTCGGCATCCTTTTCTTCCACGATACTGATTCTTTGTTCGCCTTTTTCGACATTGCGAATCACGCGCCCGTAACCCGCCGGGTTTTCGAGGATACAGCTCAAAAGCGAGCAAGCGCAACGCTCATCCAGATGTTCGCGTGTGAGCCAGTCCGTGAAGACCTCCGCGCGCAAGAGCGGCACGTCGCCGGGAAGCACGACGACCGATTCGAAACGTCGCCACCACTCGCGGGCGCACTGCACGGCGTGTCCCGTCCCCAGTTGCTCGCGCTGCCAGATCACGTCGACTCCCGGCCATTCTTTTTCCAGGTAGTCCGCCACGAGTTCGCCCCGATGCCCCACGACGACGCCGATATTCGAAAAACCGGCTTCCTGCAGCGCTCGAAGCGGATAATACAGAATCGGTTCTTCGAGTACCGGGCAGAGAACTTTCGGAAGATCGCTGAACATCCGCGTTCCTTTACCGGCCGCGAGCACTAGGACACCGATATTGCGATACACATCGCTTCCTCCTTGTTAAACGGCAAAAAATTTTCTCTCAAAAACGGGAAACACAAGACACCGCCCTTGTAAAGCAATCGGGATTATAGCACGAATGCGTTTTGAGAAAAAATTCTCTATAGCCATATCGCAATAGAATGTTATAATTCTAATTACAAATAAATAAATTTTTTCACCGGAGGTGGAAAGCGTCATGTGGCAAGTCGAAGAAGGGCTTCAATGCCTCAAAAAACAAGGAGCCCGCATCACGAACCAACGTATCGCCGTTTTGAAAAGTCTGCACCGAAGGACGGATCACCCATCAGCGGACCTGCTCTACCGCGAACTCAAGGAAGAGTATCCGACTTTATCGATCGCGACGATCTACAATATCATCCAGCTTTTGTCCCGTTCGAACCTCATCCGGGTCTTAAGCATCGACGATAAGCGCGTCTATATCGATCCCGACACAAGCGACCACGGACACTTTCTGTGCAAGAAATGCGGCAAGCTTTTGGACATGAGCGTGGACACCCATTCACTGCTCGAAGGAGCCTCCGTCACATCTTCGTTCGGAACAACGCGGGCCTCCTTCGACGGCGACGACCCCGATTCCCATCGCCTCGAACAGATCGAGTTCTTTTGTTACGGTACGTGTTCCGACTGTAAAAGCGCGTGAGTGCCGGACAGCTCGGCGCGGCGTTCGCCTCCTTTTGCGTCGCGCTCTGTATGGCCTATGGGCCTTTTTGGTGGTGCCGCTGGCAGCGCGTCGACCCGCAAAGCCTGGGGCTCGTCTGGACGTACGACAGGCGTTCCATCGCGGAATGCCTCGCTCTGACAACGGTCGTTTTGGCCGGGCTCACCGTGGTGGCGATGAACTGGCCCGGTGAAACGCTGCCACGCGCGTCGTCCCTGAACCGGACGTTCAACATGCTCCTTTCGGGGACTGCGGCGGCGATCATCGAGGAAATTTTTTGGCGCGGGTGGGTCCAACCGCTTCTTAAGCGTTGGATGCCAGCACTTTTAGCGGTTGTCATCGCGGCGGCGCTTTTCGGCGCCTCGCACCTGATCCTCTCGCCCAAATGGCTTTCGTTCGCCACGTTCTTGCCCGGCATCCTCATGGGATTGCTCAAGGAGCGTCACAATTCGCTGGCGACGCCGACGTTGTTCCATTTCTTAGGGAATGTGTGGGCCATCTGGTTTTACCCGACGCCGATGTTTTAAAATAAATGAAGTTTTGAATTTGAAATTCGGGGTGGGGGATGTCGGATGAGAGACCGGAAAATTTTTTTCCTGCTTTTCATGATCTGCGTTTCCCTCGCGCTTCCGCTCGCTTCTTGCGCGGCGGGGGAAACGCTCTACCGCATTGAAATTCCTTTCGAGCTCAACGAATCCGCGCGTGCCGTGCTGCCGGACGGTACGCAAATTTCGCTCGGAAAAATCGTGCGCCTGCCGCAGAAATCGCGGTGGCCGGGCTACAGCGCGAGCGCCTGGGGTGAACCGGGGTGTGTCTCGGCGACGGCCGTCAACGCGTTACACCTGCTTCTTGCGGTCGAAAAAGAGCGCGGACGGACGTTGAGCGTGTTGCCGCTCGAGACGATCGCCCCCGCGGCGGGAGCGGACGCGGGGCTTGTGGTCGATGCGCCGGCCGGACGCGGACTCTTCGGTGCCTGGGCGCCTCCCGTGGGTACGCCCGTTTTCGTCCGGCAGGCCGATGGAAGCGAACGTGCCCTTTCGGAGATCGGCCAAAGTGCCCCCCATATCCCCCAAAAAGGTGACACGCTCGTATTCGACGTGTCGATCATCGAAACGCCTTATTTCGTGGAGATCGAAAACCGTCCCGGCGGCCGTGTCGTCGCGTGGTCGCAACGCGATGGAGCCGCGCTTTTAGGTCGAGTGATCCACGCGCTCGGCGGCGTGGGGCGCTTCGAGGGGACGCTGTTTCAGGATTCGGGACGTTTGCGTGCCAACCACCCCGGCGTCGTCGACATCAGCACGTCGCCTGTCGGCCAGATCGGCGGCTTTCAGATCATCCCCTGGGACCACGCGCTTGCGTCTAAAGAGATGCAGGGCGCTTGGGACATGACGCAGTGGCTCATCATTGCCCCGGCCGATGGAAAATCGCACCTCGGCGGCACGGCGCCGCTTTTTAAAGAAGGCTTCGTCCCCGGCCCAGCGCACGGCGAGGTGCTTTGGAACGCCCCTGTGGGTGGCAAGCCGGACATTTTCGCCACGTACGGCCGCAAATCGCTCACGCTATGCCGCCTGGACGGCGGCCCCTGGCAATGGCTTCCAGAAGCCACAGGCCGAAACGACACGGCCCTGGCACACGTCACGCACTTGAGGATCTACTTTCCAAAGGAATTGAGCTTACCGGGCAAATAAATTTTTCGAAGTTCTTATCTTTTGAACCGTACGATCGTGACGCCGTAGCCGCCTTCGCCCGCGCCGCCCAGGCGGTGCGATTCGACGTAGGGGAGGCGCTTGCAGAGGCCCGTCACTTCGCGGCGCAAGATCCCCTCGCCGCGCCCGTGGATCACGGCGACTTCGCCGTACCCCGCGAGGTAGGCGTTGTCGAGGTACTGTTCGACGATCGGCACAGCCTCGTCGATCGTCATGCCACGAATCATGATCGACGACGGCACTCCTTGCGGCGTTCCCACCTTGATGGAAACGGACGGTTTGGCGGGCGCGCCCGCGTTCGGGTCGTTCACGCGGCGCAACTTTTTGGCGGGTACTTCGAGGCGCACGGCGCCGGATAGTAACGTGGCTTTTTTACCCGAAATCTCCTGCAGCGTGCCTTTGACGTTCGAACCGACGACTTCGACGGTGTCGCCCGCCGCGAGCGGCCGCTCCGGTTGGGCGTTGGGGCTTTTTTTCAGCAGGCGGTCGACGCGTTTTTCTTCGCGCGACCGGGCTTGGTCCTCGAGGCGCGCGAAATGCCGCCGTTTTTCGTCGAGTTGCTTTCGCGCAGCGGCGGCCGATTCGGCCGATGTCTCCATCTTCTGGAGCATGGCGCGCGCGGCGTCTTCGGCGTTGCGCACGATCGCGGCCGCCTTGCGATCGGCGTCGGCCAAAAGGCGTTCCGTACGCTCGTCGAGCTGCTCTTTTTGCCGCTCGTAATGCTCGAGCGTTTTTTCAGTCCGGCCGCGCAGTGCGTCGACTTCGCGCGCGCGCCGGTCGAGCGCCGTCTGTTTCTCGTACAGTTCGCCGATCAGCTCTTCCATCGAGGCCTCTTCGCGGCCCAATGCCTCTTTGGCGCGGCGACAGATCTCCGGCGGCATGCCGAGCTTCTGCGCGATCATCAGCGCATTGCTGCGCCCCGGCACGCCGATCAGGAGACGATAGGTCGACGAGAGCGTGACGGGGTCGAATTCGACGCTGGCGGATTCCACGTGCGGCGTCTGGAGCGCGAAGCGCTTGATCGGGTTGTGGTGCGTCGTGGCGAGCACCCACGATTTTTGGGCGAGCAGGTGCTCCAGAATCGCGATCCCCAGCGCCGCTCCCTCCTCGGGGTCCGTACCGGCACCCAGCTCGTCGAGCAGCACGAGCGAACGGTCGCCCGCTTCCTTGACGATCTGGACGATATGTTTGACGTGTGCGCTGAACGTGGAGAGGTTTTGTTCGATGCTCTGCTCGTCGCCGATGTCGGCGTAGAGCGTGTCGATATCGCAAAGCTGCGTGCCTTCGGCGCATGGAATGGGAAAGCCCATCCAGCCCAGGAAAAAACAGACGGCCGCCGTCTTGAGCGCCACGGTCTTGCCACCCGTGTTGGGCCCCGTGACGACCAAAATACGCGCACCGCTTTGCAGCGCGAGGTCGATCGGTACGGCGCGTTCGCCCAAAAGCGGGTGCCGCGCCCCTTTAAGCGAAAATTTTTTCTCGGCGGAAATCTGGGGCAAGTGCCATTTTTCGAGGCGCGTCACCTCTTCGAGCGAGTAGAACAGGTCGAGCGTCCCCAGCGCCCCTTCGGCGTCGTGGATCGCCTTCGCGCGCGCGAGCATGCGGTCCGTGAGCTCCTGCAGAATACGCGTCTCCTCGACGCTTTCTTCCTCCAGGAGCA
>JAVBRL010000144.1:0-13304 GCA_031547985.1 Synergistaceae bacterium | reverse complement strand
GACGACGATCCCGGTTTCATGGAGAGCGATTAAACGAAAAACGGTGGAGCTCTTCCGGGATATCATGCTCGCGTTGGCTCCGCCGCCGAACCTCACGGTTTCACAGTGGGCTGAGGAGTATCGCTATATCCCGGCGGAAGGAGCTTCGGAACCGGGGAAATGGAGAAACTCCCGCGTTCCACACCTCATTGAGATCATGGATGCCATGGGAGACGAATCGGTCCCCCGCGTGGTTGCCATGCTACCCTCGCAACACGGCAAGTCGGAAGCCTGTATCAACACGATCGGCCGGCATATCCACCTAGACCAGTGCCCGATCTTGATGGTTCAACCGACGGATGGGGACGGCAAAAACTTTTCAAAAGAACGCATCGCCCCGTCGGTGCGCGATACGCCGGTACTCCGCGAGCGCGTCGCATCGCCGAAGACACGCGACGGGGACAACACGATCGGCATGAAGTACTTCCCTGGAGGTTTCTTCGCGATCGTCGGTGCCAATGCTCCGTCAGGCTTGGCGGCACGCCCCATTCGCGTGGTGTTCGCCGACGAGGTGGATCGCTACCCGCAAAGCGCCGGGACGGAGGGGGACCCCGTCTCGCTCGCTGAAAAACGCACGACGACCTTTTGGAACCGCAAGCTGAATATCACTTCGACGCCGGGCGATGAGGAGACAAGCCGAATCGCTCCGGCCTTCCGCGAGTCGACGATGGACGAGTGGTGTTTGCCCTGCCCTGTGTGCGGCGAATATCAGCCGCTCGTTTGGGGCGGACTTGTCTATAAGGAGCGCTCCCGTCCCGTCTACACCTGCTTAAAGTGTGCCGCTGAGAGTGGCGAACGGGAATGGAAAAGCGGCGCCGGCAAGTGGGTTGCCGAGCACCCGGAACGCAAGGAGCGAGGTTTCCATATGACCGCTTTGGCGTCCGGGTTTATCGGTTGGGAGGAGCTCGTCGACGAGTGGCGGAAAGCGAACCGCGAACTCGAGAAAGGTAACTACGAACTGCTCAAGACGTTCGTCAACACGCGCCTCGCCGAGACGTGGGTTCAGCCGAGCCAAAAGGTTGAAGAGCAGGAAGCGATGCGCCTTATGGAACCGTACGTCTATGCGCTACCGGATGGCACGGAGGTGCGGTGCGAGGTTCCTGACGCGGTTCTCATTCTCACCGCCGGCGTCGACGTGCAGGACAACCGGGTCGAGATCGAGGTTGTCGGATGGGGTCCGGAGTGGGAATCGTGGGGCATTCAATATCGAGTCATCTACGGCGATCCCGGCGGTCCCGATCTCTGGAAGTCCCTTGACGAGTTCCTGCAAAAGCAATGGCGCTACGGAGACGGAACGACGGTCGGAATAACGATCGCCTGTGTCGACAGCGGCGGCCATTACACGTCGGACGTTTACAAATTCACCAAGCCTCGAGAAGCGCGCCGTATTTACGCCGTCAAAGGGCAGGGCGGAGAAGGCGTGCCGATGATCTCGCGCGCGTCGCAGAACACGCGCAACAAAGCAACGCTTTTTATGATCGGCGTCAACGAGATCAAGGGCAAGATCATCGCGGGCCTGAAAGTTCAGATGCCTGGCCCCGGGTACTTTCATTTCCCCCGCTTTGGCGACATGGAAAAGACGGCGCTTTATGGCTACACGGAGGAGTACTTCAAGGGACTCGTCTCGGAGCGGCGCGTCATCAAATTCAAGAAGGGTTTTCGCCGGTACGGATGGGAGAAGGCAACTGGGGCCCGCAACGAGCCGCTCGATTGCCGCGTGTATGCCCGGGCGGCGCTCGGGATCCTGAGCCCGGATTTCGAAAGGCTCAAACGTTTCAAAGCGTCTTTGAGGCAACCTCAGCCGGGTGCGGCAAGGCCAAACGCGGCTCCGTCGCGAAAACGCCGCGGGAGCCGGGGAATCAGTATATAAAAACGCGAACCATTTTACATGTTTATATTGACAAACTTGTAGCCTCATGATATTTTGCCATTGAGGTGATGCCATGGGTGAGCGTAAGGGTTTTACTACTACGATTGATGCGGAACTCCAAAAGCGTTTTCGGATTACCTGCATGGAAAACGATGAAAAAATGAATGATGTCCTAGAAGACTTGATGAGCCGATATATTGCAGGTGAACTGAAAACAAAAAAGAAACCCGAATAACCGGTCTACTTGGCGGCAGTCGGTCATTCGGGTCCACAAGGGATAAACCCATTGTGCCCAAATTATAGCACAGTGGACTCCCTCGATACATGTTAAGGGGGTCTTTTTTATGTTGAGCCCAAGGGAATACGAAGAGTTTTTCCTGGCGACCGTAAAAATTTGTAATTATGCAAGGCAATGGGCGCTGCAAGCGGACGATTTTGACCGGGAAGCGATTATGTGGATGCTGTGCTCAACGAGGGGCAAAATAGAAACATATGCAAAAAATGCGAAACCGCCGACCAGCACGATGCAAGTGTACAACTTCGAGAAAAAACAAGTTCGTGTTTTTATCGAAAACGGCGAACCTTGGTGGGTGGCGAAGGATGTCGCGGAAGCCCTGGAGTATTCGTTCCAGGCAAATTTAATAGCTCATGTTCCGGAGGAATGGAAGGGTATTAAACCGATTAATACCCCTGGCGGCATCCAGAAAATGCTGTGCCTTTCCGAGCAAGGGTTGTATTTCTTCCTTGGTCGCTCGGACAAACCGAAAGCTTTACCGTATCAACGATGGGTTGCCGGCGAGGTGATTCCGTCTATTCGTAAAACCGGGAGATACTCTCTGTCCAAAAACGAGAGAGACAGTATTCAAGAACGGAAACTCGCCGTCCGCGAAAAATACGCCGAAGCACGATATCTTGACGCGATGGCGCGCAACGCGCGTGAACTTCGAGCACTGGCTCGTGAACATCGGGCAGTTTTATCACAGAGATTTATAGAAAAAATCGCGATTTAAACATAAGAGCGACTAGCCCCCTTCGGGGGGCTTTTTTATTTGGAAGGAGGGTGTGTCCATGTGAGGAAAGAACGGTTGGAATATAACAGAACTCGTCTGGAGATGTACCTCGAAGCTGAGCAGGCGATCCTGCGCGGGCAGGAATACCGCATCGGCCTGCGGTCTTTGAAACGCGCGGATCTTGTCGCGATCCAGAACGAGATCCGTCGCCTCGAAGGATTGCTTGCAAGCGGAGGCGCTGGGAAACGGAGCATCCGCGCCGTGCCGAGGGACCTGTGATGAGCCGAAAAAACAAAGCCCGCAAGGGTTCCTCGAACAAGCGTTACATGGCGAGCGGCTATTCCCATCACGGAGCCAACGTGATCAAAAAAAGCCTCATCGGTTGGAACTCCTCCAGCTACGGTCCCCGTGAAGACATCGACAGGAACCTGCCAAAGCTGCGCGAACGTTCGCGCGATCTCTATATGGGCGGCTCGTTAATCGCGGGCGGGGGACTCAAGACGGTGCGCACGAATGTTGTTGGCGGTGGGCTCATGGTCAAGCCCGCCATCTGGTGGGAGACGCTTCGGTTGTCTCCCGACGAAGCGGACGAGTGGCAGCGCAAGGTCCAGGAAGAGTTCGAGCTTTGGGGAGATTCCGTCGATTGCGACGCGGTCAGGCGCAACAACTTCGCCGAACTGCAGCAGCTTGCTTTCATGTCGTGGTTGATGAACGGCGACGTGTTCGCGACGCTGCCCTACAAGGAGCGCCCCGGGCAGCCCTACGACCTCCGCGTGATGCTTATCGACGCGGACCTGGTCTGTAACCCCCTCGACGCCTCGCCGGATTGCGATATCAGCCAAGGGGTCGAAACGGGGCCTTGCGGCGAAGTGGTCGCGTTTCACATCTGCAACCAATATCCTCATGGGACCGAGTTTGCCGGAAAGCCGAAGGAGTGGAAGCGCGTCGAGGCGTTCGGCCGCGCTACCGGAAGGCGCAATGTCCTGCACGTCATGGAGTCCGAGCGTATCGGCCAGGGGCGCGGCGTGCCGATGCTCGCGCCGATCATCGAGTCGGCGAAACAGCTCGGTCGGTACACGGACGCCGAACTGATCGCGGCCGTCGTGTCCGGGTTGTTCACTGTATTTCTTTCGACCGAGACGCCGGAGACGCCGATCGGGCAGGACCTGATACCTTTCAGCGAACAGGTGGACGCGAACGACCCCAACAGCGTCGAGATGGGACCCGGCGCCGTGGTGGATCTTGGGCCGAACGGCAAGGTGACCACGGCGAATCCTGGGAGACCGAACTCCGTGTTCGACGCTTTCGTGGTCGCCATCTGCCGCCAGATCGGCGCATCGTTGGAAGTTCCTTACGAGCTGCTGATCAAGCATTTCACGTCGAGTTACAGCGCCTCGCGCGCAGCACTTCTCGAGGCGTGGAAGATGTTTCGCATGCGGCGTTCCTGGTTCGTGAACGATTTCTGCCAGCCGATCTACGAGGAACTGGTTACGGAGGGCGTCGCCAAAGGGCGCATCCAGGCGCCGGGTTTCTGGACGGATCCACTCATCCGTAAGGCGTGGCTCGCGGCCGAATGGTACGGCCCGACTCAAGGTCAGCTGGACCCGCTGAAAGAAGTCATGGCGGCGAAGGTGCGCGTCGAGGAAGGATTCTCAACCCGCGCTCGCGAGACGGCGGAATTGACCGGCGGAGATTACGAGATGAACGTACGCCAGCGCGACCGTGAAGAAAGGTTACGGCGGGCGGCGGGGTTGGTTGCGTCCGATACACGGACGATGCTTTTGAACAACGATGGAGGTGAGGAAGGAAAAGATGGCGCAGGCGAGTGAGACGAAAAAGTTTTGGCGTATGGAGACGAAGATCGTCAAGGGCGAAGCGAACGATGAGAAGCGCGTTGGAGAGATCTTGCTTTATGGAGTGCTCTCCGAATTCGTGTGGTTCGACGACGAGATCTCGTCGAAGATGTTCGCCGACGAATTGCGCGCTCTGGGCGACGTCGCCGAGTTGAACGTCCGCATCAACAGTACGGGGGGAGACGTCTTCGCCGGTACGGCGATCTACTCCATGCTGCGCTCGCACAAAGCCGCGGTGACCGTCCATGTGGACGGCCTCGCCGCGTCGGCAGCGTCGGTCGTCGCGATGGCGGGGGACACGGTCGTTATGCCGGGCAACGCGCTCATGATGATCCACAATCCGTGGACGTTCGCGGCCGGGGATTCCGACGAACTTCGCAAGAACGCCGACACGCTCGACGTTATTCGCGAGGGCATGGTCGCCGCTTACCACGCGAAGACAGGGCTCGGTCGGCAAAAGATCATCGCGATGATGGATGCCGAGACGTGGATGACGGCGGAAGATGCCGTTTCCCTGGGGTTCGCGGATGTCGCGAAGGAGCCTTTGAACGTGGCCGCCTCGCTACGCGGAAAGGTGTTGGAGATCAATGGCGAGGAGTTCGACTTGTCGGGTTTTAAAAACGCGCCCACGCGTTTGAGGAGCGCGAAGAAGGAGGAGATGGGATTGGACAAGGAAACGGAAGTAAATGGAGCGGCGACGCCTCCGCAGGCACAGAGTACGGCGCCGGATGCTGTTCCGCAGGCGGGTGTCCCGATGCAGACCGCGGCGTTCGACCTGGAACGATTCAAAACGGAGAACCCGGAAGCTTACGCGGCGGCGTTCAGAGCGGGTGCGCTGCACGAACGTGCGCGGCAGGAGGAGATCGACGCGCTCGCGTCGCCCGGGTTGGAGGAGATCGTCAAGGCGGCGAAGTACGCCTCGGACGACACGCCGGAGCGGGTTGCCGTCGCGATCGTGAAGGCGCAGAAAGAGCAGGGCATGAAAGAGTTCAACGCGCGCCGCGGTGATGCGCGGACCTCCGGCATCCAGGATCTTTCGGTGCAAATGCCCCCTGATGGGATGGGGGTCGGCGGGGATGATAACGCGGCGCACGCAGCGGCGATTCGAAACGAGATCAAGAAAGGGAGGGGCCTGGCGTGAGAGAGCTTTTTAAGGACAACATCGAAACCTCGAAACCCGACAACCTCGTCGCGGGGTGTCGTTTCCCGCTGACGAGCAAAGGGGTTCGGCTCGCAGGAGGACAAGGGGTGCTCGAGCGTGGGACCGTGCTCGGGCTGGTGCAGGCTTCCGGGGATGCGAAAGCCGTCGACAGCTCGCAGAGCGACGGAACGAACGCTCCGGACTGCATTCTCGCCGA
The DNA here is from genome assembly GCA_031547985.1 of Synergistaceae bacterium. Classification (GTDB taxonomy): domain Bacteria; phylum Synergistota; class Synergistia; order Synergistales; family Synergistaceae; genus JAVBRL01. The sequence goes on along the minus strand of JAVBRL010000144.1, from coordinate 7,174 downwards.
GACGATCGACACGACGGGAGGCGCGGTCGATGCGGTGGCTTACCGCACAGGCTACTTCATGCGCAACGGCCTGATCTTCGGGGGGACCGACACGTACGAAAAGCACGAAAAAGAGATGCGGAGGCTCGGTATGTATCTCACGAGCACGATCGACGAAAAAGGAGTTGAAGCGTAATGGCCGTATCCATGGAGGAAACCAGAACGATGATCGAGGCGGTGCGGGAAATTCCTCCCGTGCCGTCTTTTCTTAAGAACACCTTTTTCGGCAATACGAAGACCTTTCCCACTGAAGCCGTCGACTTCGATTACCAGAAAGGCAACGCGGTGATGGCGCCGTTCGTCGCTCCGAGCGTCGGAGGAATCCCGCTCGAGCGCGAGGGGTTCGAAACGAAAAGCCTCACCACGCCGCGCATTTCGCCGGAAAGGGCGATCACGATCGAGAACTTGACGAAGCGAGGGATGGGGGAGCCGCTTTATTCTCCCAAGACTCCCGAGGCTCGAGCGCACGAAATGCAGGCTCGCGACTACACGGATCTCGACGCGTCGATTTCGCGGCGTGAAGAGTGGATGTGCCGCGAAGTGCTTTTCGGGGGCAAGATGACCCTGAAGGGGCTGACGAACGACGGGCGCTCTATCGAGATGTTGGTGGACTACAAGTTCACCAACAAAGAAGCTCTGACGGGGACGGAACGCTGGAACGACGATGCGTCCGACCCTGTCGACCAGATCGTGCAGTGGCGCAAGGAGATCGTGGCCGCGTGCGGTATCAGCCCGAACGTGTTGCTGATGGATTCGGAGACGGCTCTCACGTTGACGCGCAACAAGCGCGTGAAAGAGCTGTTCGATATCCAGCGCTACAACTTCGGGACGATCGAGCCCTACATCAAGGAGCCGTTGCTCACGTTCTACGGCCGCCTTCCGATCGCGGGGGCGGACATCTACGCTTACGACGCGGCGTATAACGATCCCGTCTCCGGCGCGGCCACTCCGTACATACCGCCGAAGACGGTGTTGTTCGCGTCGACGTTGACCCAGAACGCCATGCACTACGGGGCGATCACGTTCATGGACAACGCGGGCGTGTACCACACGGTCGAGATGACCCGCGTGCCTGTGATCCTGTTCGATCAGGATTCCTCCACGAAGACGCTCCGTGTCCAGTCTCGACCGTTGCCGGTCCCGTACAACGTGGAGGGTTGGGCCGTCCGGGTGGTGATGTGAGATGCGCGTGGCCGGCGGTTGGCGTGTGCGGGATTCCAATGGAATTTTGCGGAAGGATGGCGAAGTGGTCGCGCTTCCCCGCGACGAGCTGGCGCGTCTTGAAAAATTGGGGATCCTTGTCTCCGATGCGGAGGTGAAGGACGATGCCGCGGAGTTACCCCCCACTGGAGAAAGTCTTTCCGATAGCGGAGGAAAGCTGCCCCGAAAGCCTCCCAAAGGAACCGCAAAAAAGAAATAGCTTCGCCGACGATGTCCGCGCGGACTGTGGAGAAACCTTCTTGAACGATGGAGAATTCGCGCGCGAAGTCGAATTCGACGGCAAGAAGATCCTTGCGGTCGTGGAAGAGGTCCGGGCCGACGAACTGAAAGGCTACGGTAGTTCGCAGCGAGGACGGCCGGAGGGAGTCTTTCGTCGCGCGGTTGTATTGCACGTTTCGGAGAACGACGTTCCCCGGCCTCCGTTGCGGGGCGACCGAGTGAGGATAGACGGCGAACTCTGGACCGTCGGCAAAGTGACTCCGGAAATGGGCATGTTGGCCATCGAACTGGAGGCGATCGATTCATGAGCGGGGTGGCTGTCGAGATAAAAGGGCTCAAAGAAGCGCAGCGCCTGCTTCAAACGTTTCCCGAAGAGACGCGCAAGGCGCACCTTCGAGCCGTCAATAAAGCCGCGGCGGACGCGCATGTCGCGGCTGTGCGCGGAGTCGTCGAAACGTACACGATTTCGGTGGAGGCGGTCGTCAGGGATTTGCACCTTGTCCGTGCCAGCGGAAACGGCGCCACGGCCATGCTGAAGTCGTCCGGCAGGACGCGAGGGCTTGGGAATTTCGATGTCACGCCCAAGCCCTCCGCTTTCCCTTGGACTTCGAAAAGGGGTTACACCGCAACGATCCTGCGTGGCCAAACGAAAAGTTTTTCGAAGGATTATTTCTGGCTTGCCTCATCGTCGGGGCATATCACATTGTTCCGCCGAGTCGGCGGCAAAAACGTCTACAAAAAGGCGGAATCCGTATCGACGCCCCAGATGGCGGGTAATCCGAAAGTGCAGGAGCGCATTGAACGGGTCACGCGCGAGACGCTGGAAAGGGTATTCGAAGTCGGTATGCGCAAGGCCCTCGAGAGGCGAATATCATGATGGATCTGCTTGCAGCCGTGGGGCGAGCCGCTCAGGGTGCCTTGAAAGAACTGTCGCTCGAATCGCGAGGCGGGGAATCTCTCCCCGCCTTTCGCGTTCACATCGGCGCCTTGCCGGGACTCCGCGAAGAACCGAGGAGGGAAGACTTTCCTCTTTTGCTCCTGCGATTGCTAGATTTCGGCGATTCGGTCGGCAAGGGCAAATCGACGGAAACGGAATCGTCCACTGCGACGGTCCGGATCCTGTGTGGCGTGTGGTCCGAAGACGACGGGAGCGGTGGCTATCACGACGTGTTGAACGCGCTTGCCCGCATGCGTCTGCATTTTTTGGCGCACCCGCTACTTGAAAAAAAGTGGCGTCTGACGGGCAAGCTTGAAGGGAGCGTATTCGAGGAACAGGCTTTTCCGTACTGGTTCGGCGATTTGGTTACGCGCTGGGAATTGCGGAAGCCTGTCGAGGAATTCGACGTGGAGGAGGAAATAGAAACCTATGGCTCGGCATACGGAAACGATCAAACAAGAAATTGGCGACATCCCGGAGACGCCCCGGACGGCGTCCCCGAAGAGCGCACCGAAAAGTGAGGGTCCGTGCATTTACATGGGGCCCTCGCTCGTGAAACAGGGGTTGAAAAACGGAACGATCTTCGCGAGAGGCATTCCGGCCGAAGTGAAGGCGTTCGAGGAAAAATGCCCGGAGGTGCTCGAACTCGTCGTGCCGGTGGATAAAACGGCGGAGACGAGGAAGGCCTTGGGGATTCCGGGGTCGGCGGAGGCACAGCGATACTCGGCCGTCGAGGCGGCTTTCGCAAAAGGGGGTAAATAGGGATGGCGTTTTTTCATGGCATAAGATCGACGGAAACGCCGACGTCGATTTTGCCGGCGGCGACGTGCGAAGCGGCCATGCCGGTCTACTTTGGGTCGGCGCCGGTGCACAGGACGGGCGGGAAGGTAAACGTGCCGATTCTCGCGATCGGCTACGACGATGCCGTTATGGAGCTTGGGTACGACGCGGATTGGGAGAAGTGGACTCTTTGTGAGGATATCTACGCGCAATTTGCGCTGTTCGCCATGTCTCCATGCGTTTTCGTCAACGTGTTCGATCCCGAGAAACACCGCACGCAGGTGGACGGGGAAGCGATGGAGTTGAACGACAAGGGCGTTGGAACGACGGAAATTAAGGACGTGATCTTGAGTTCCATCGTTCTCAAAGCGACCGGCGGCTCGACGACGTTCGAAGCTGGGAAGGACTACAGCGCGGCGTACGATGCGGATTATCACGCGACGATCCTGCGCAAGGCCTCCGGATCGATCCCCGAGGGTGCGCAGCTTGAGATTTCCTACGCTTACGCCGATCCCGGCAAGGTGACGCGCGACGACATCATTGGAGGGATCAACCCGACGACGGGGATCGAAGAGGGGCTTGAAGCGATCGAACGTGTGTTCCCGCTTTTCCGTAAACGCCCGGGTACTATCGTGGCGACGGGATGGTCGCAGGATCCGGTCGTGTCTGCCGTCATGACGGCGAAGAGCCAGGGTATCAACGGTATTTTCGGAGCTGTCGCGCTGACGGATATTCCGGTGGACGGCGAGGATGCCCCGACCAAGTACACAGAGGTGCCGAGCTGGAAAGAGCGGAACAACTACGTGGATAAAATGCAGCACAACACGTGGCCGATGATCGCCCTCGGCGATCTCGAGTTCCGTTTTTCGTCGCAGTTGGCGGCGCTCACCCAGTGGACGACGCACTACTCGGGCAAGGGGATTCCTTACGTCAGCCCCTCGAACCACAACCTCAAGGCGACCGGCCTTGTGGTCGGACCGAAGGGTGCGCGCATCGAGGTCAATCTGACGCTCCTGAAGGCCAACTACCTGAACGAAAACGGGATCACGACGGCGTTGAACTGGATCGACGGCTGGAAGAACTGGGGCAACCGACAGGGATGCTTCCCCGCGAACACGGATACGAAGGACGTGTTTCTGCCTGGCCGCCTGATGTTCAACTGGATCGAGGCGGAGTTCATCCTGACATTCTGGCAGAAGGTGGACCGCCCCATCACGCGCCGGCTGGTCGAGACAATCGTCGACAGCTTCAACGACCGGCTCAACGGATTAGCGGCGCAGGAGTCCATCCTCGGGGGGCGGATCGAATTCAGGAAACAGGACAACCCCGTGACGGACCTCATGAACGCCAAGATGAAATTCAAGACGTACCTGACGCCGCCTCCGCCCGCGGAGGAAATCGTCAACGACTTCGAATTAGATCCGGCATATTTCGAAATTCTCTTTGCCAGGTAGGAGGTGAGGCTGGATGGCGAACATTCCTGAAAAACTTATCAACTTCAGAACGTACAAGGACGGGACGCAATACATGGGTGTTGCGAACGTCGAGCTTCCTCAGTTGCAGTCGATGACCCAGAGCATCAAAGGCTCGGGTATCTCGGGAGAGATCGACTCTGTTGTTCCGGGACATTTCCAGAGTATGACGACGAAGATCAACTTCCGGACGCCGACGAAGGAATCGATGTCCTTATCGGCACCCAAGGGACATGAGTTGGACTTCCGTGGCTCAATGGATCACTACGACAACACGGAGGCGAAGCACGTCACCGTGCCTCTCAAGGTGTGGATGAAGGCCAAGCCGAAAACGATCCCGATCGGCAAAGGGGAGCCTGGCGCCACCATGGACAGTGAGGTCGAGCTCGAGGTCATCGCTGTCGGGGTTTGGATTGGGGGAGAAGAGGTTGTCTACGTCGACAAGCTGAATTACATTTGCCGCGTCGATGGGGTTGACTACCTGCAGGATGCCCGTGTGGCGGAAGGGATGGAAGGATAGGTTATGAAAATCGATTTTAAAACCCCGTTCGAATTCGAGGGGAAAACGTACGAAGGGCTCGACCTGAAGTTCGACGACCTCAAGGGGCGCGACATTGTCGACGCGGAGAAAGAAGCGATGGATCTCGCGAAGGGGCCGGTAACGGACCTTTCGAAGGTCTATCAGATCTGTGTCGCGGCACGCGCCGCGGACGTCGTGCCGGATATGATCCTGGCCTTGCCGGCCGCCGAGTTCGTGAAAGTGAGCCAAGCGGCGCAGAATTTTTTGCTCTTACTCTAGGCGAACATCCGGTCGAAACGATTCGCGAGGCATGTTGCATCCTGAACCGGTTGACATACACCTCGCTTGCTTTCTGGTTGGATTTGACGCCTTACGAGCTGTGGCGCTGGTGGGAGAAAGTCGAGAAAGCGCGGAAACTTCTGCCCGTCACACGTTGACAAAACCCTTTTTCCGGTCAAGAATTATCTGTGGAGGGAGGGATTCGAATGCATCCGTACGAGCGTTTGCAAGCGCAGTTGCTGGATCTTCACGAACCCGGCATCTCTCCGGAGGAATATTGCAGCCGGTACAAGAAAAACAGACGGGTGGAGAAAAAAATGGCTGCCTGCAAAAAGAGCTATTATGCATATTTGGACTCCATCTCGATGGACGATCCCGTGGAAACTCTCACGAGCTGGTGCTTGTGGGGGATTGTCCTGTTGCTCATTTGGGTGACTTTTTTCGGATGAGCCCCTGAGGCGGATGAAAGTGAAGAAGCAAAAGCGGGTCTTGCCGTGACGGCAAGACCCGTTTCTTATTTTGAGGGGAGTGGTTTTTCTGAGCAAGATCATGGAGTTGTCGTTTCTCATCGGCGGCGCCATCTCCTCGGGTTTTGTACAATCCGTCAGCTCCGGTGGGAAAAACATCTCAAAGCTCGCTCAGGCCGGAGAAAAACTGAAGAGTACTCTCGCGCCGCTCGAAAAGTACACCCTCGGCGAAGGACAGTTGAAAAAATATGCCGTTCAGATGGTCGCTGCAAAGCAGCAGGCAAGCGAGCTCGAAAGGCAGATGAATGACGGGTCGCAGCGGACGGAAGCCGAACAGGACCGCCTGATCAAAGCTACCGTAAGTGCGATCGATAAACACGAGAAACTCAAGGTCAAAGTCAAGGACCTCGCGCGAAGCCACGGCGAAAACGCCAAACGGATGCTCGAGTCGCACGGCTCGGTGCGTGCCCTGAGAACTGAGCAGGATAAACTGCTGGCCAGCGCCCAGCGTTTGGAAGTCGTGAACCAACGCGCCATTGCGATCGAGAAGAAACGCTCTCATATGCAAAGATCGCAGGCTGCAGCTCGGGGCGAAATGATGGACGCCGTCGCCCTGGCTTATGTGGCGCGTAAGCCGGTACAGGCGGCCGTCGAGGGTGAACAGTCGCAATTTCGCCTTTCAACCGTCATCAACGTCTCGGACAAACACAAGCAGGAAGCCATGCGCAAAGCGTGGGAAGTTGGCAAGGAGATGGCCCGTAGCGGGTTGACTGGTCTCAACGACGGGATGAATATCCAGTATGCGTTGAACAGCGCTGGGCTCGAAGCGTCCCTCGCGCGCAGCGCAGCACCCGTCGTGGCGGGTGTGGCCAAATTGACCGGCGGCACGGAGGAACAGGTCGGCGAGATCCTCGCCACCGCGTACAACAACCTGGGCAAACAGATACAAGGAACGGATGCGGAGAAGTTCGCGCGCCTCGCGGACCTTTCCGCGAAGACGCAGTACAAGTTTCAGATTCGCGACTTCGCCCAGTTCGGGGAGACGATGAAAAACGCGTCGCCCGCCATCTCGGCGTTTAACGTGCAGGTGGAGCAGGCGTATACGGCGGCGGGGATGCTCAACAGCGCCGGCCTGAAGGGCGGCATGGGCGGCTCGGCTTTCAACGCCATGATGCGTGGTTTGAGCAAGGGGATGAAGGGTTATCAACCGCAACTCATCCGTGCGAAGGATGGAACGCTC
>JAVBRL010000187.1:0-2807 GCA_031547985.1 Synergistaceae bacterium | reverse complement strand
CCACGCCACGGTCGCGTCGCACAGCACGTGCTTGTGGATCACGCCCGCCACCTTTTCCGATTCGAACATGTCGTTGGTGTATCCGTCGGTGCCGAGTCCGAGCAGGATCCCGCGCCGCATCATCTCCATGCAGGGGGGGATACCGACGGCGTTACCCATGTTGGATTCCGGATTGTGAACGACCATCGTGTCCGTCTCTTTGAGAATGTCCATTTCGAGGCCGCTGACATGGATGCAGTGCCCGGCGACGGTGTGGCGGCCTAAGATGTCGTGATCGAAGAGCCGGTTGACGACGCGTTTGCCGTATTTTTTGAGGCTGTCGTACACGTCGTCCATCCCCTCGGCGACATGGATATGAAAGCCGATTCCTGAGGGCGTGTTCTCGCGGCAGAGGGCAAGCGACCGGTCCGAGAGTGTGAAGGAAGCGTGCATGCCCATCATGCCTTTGACGCGATCCGTTTCGTCTTTCGCGGCGAAGCGGATGAATTCGGCGTTTTCCGCCACGGCCTCGCGCATTTTTTCCTCGCCGTCGCGGTCGGACACCTCGTAGCAGAGGCTGGTGCGCACGCCTAGCTCCGCGGCCGCCTCGGCGATGGCGAAGAGGCTTCCTTTGATGCCGCCGTAGCTCGCGTGATGGTCGAACACCGTCGTGCAGCCGTTTTTGATGCAGTCGAGATACGTCGCCATGGCGCTCCAGCGGGTGTCCTCCAGCAGGAGGTTGCGGTCGATCGTCCACCAGAGGCCGTCTAAAATGTCCAGGAAGTTTTTGGGGGCGTACCCCTTGATGGCGAGCCCTCGCGAGAACGCGCTGTAAATATGGTTGTGCGCGTTGATCAGCCCCGGCATGATGACGCCGCCGCGCGCGTCGATGAATTCAGCGCCCTTGTATTTCTCACGCAGTTTCGAGGTGTCGCCGACTTCCTTGATCAGGCGGCCGTCGGCGGCGACGCAGCCGTTTTCGATCAGTCGATTCTTTTCCCCCCGGGTGATGAGCCGTCCGTTCCCTACCAGTAACATAGACAGTCCTCCTTTTTTGAGTTTTGAGATGTCGCAAAGCCAGTCATGAAGCCAAATAACGGGTGTCTTAATGTTCGAAAATTTTAAAGACTCCGCTTTGTCCGGAACCTTTGCTCCAAGTTTATCACACAAATATTTTTTTGTGCTAAAAAATAGTTGAATTTTTAAATCGACTGTGCTATCCTCGGGACGTAAAACGCAAAATATCCGGGACTGATGAGGAGGTCACAAATGCGGTTGGAGGAGCAGATACCCTTTCTGACGCAATTGGCGAAGGCACTGGCGGTTCAGTTCGGTTCGCAGTGCGAGGTAGTCGTCCACGATCTGACGCACGGTTCCGAAAACACGATTTTAGCGATCCAAAACGGCCATGTTTCCGGACGTAACGTGGGCGACGGCGCGAGCCCCATCGTTTTACGGGCACTCGGTGCCAAGGAGGCAGTGGAGGATAAGTTTGGTTATCTCATCCGCACACGGGACGGCCGGCTTTTAAAATCGTCGTCGATCTTCCTGCGGGACGAAAACGGCCACGCGATTGCGCTGCTGAGCATCAATTTCGACATCACGGAGATCACCCACGCGAACTTGATCCTCGAGCAGTTCGTCAGCATCGCGCAGGAAACTCAGCCGGACGGGGCGGGCGACTCGGTTTTTTCCAGCGTGAGCGATGTGCTCGACACGCTGATCGAAGAAAGCGCCGAGCAGGTGGGAAAGCCCGTGGCGCTGATGAACAAAGAGGACAAAATCAAAGCGGTGCAGTACCTGGACAACAAAGGGGCTTTTTTGATCAAAAAAAGCGGAGACCGAGTGGCGAAATTTTACGATATCTCCAAATACACCCTTTACAACTATCTGGGCGCTGAAACCGATACGGAGTAACACTTCTTTATTTAAGAAAGGCGGGATGAAATGCTCGAAAAAATTCAGATCATACCGAACGAGTGTCCCAAGACCGATAGCTCGAACATCGTCAAGATGATGGATGCCTCCGAGATGGGAAAGGTGCTCAATTTCCACAAGAGCTTCCCGCAGTACACCGAAACGCCGCTGGTCCGCCTGGACGCGCTGGCGAAAAAACTCGGCGTGAAAGGCGTCTACATCAAAGACGAGTCCTATCGCTTCGGCTTGAACGCCTTCAAAGTCTTGGGCGGCTCCTACGCGATGGCCAAGTACATCGCGAAGCTCACGGGCAACGACGTCTCCACCATGACCTACGAACGGCTGACCTCCGATGAGCTGCGCAAGCAGATCGGACAGGTCACGTTCTTCACCGCCACCGACGGCAATCACGGGCGCGGCGTGGCCTGGGCGGCGAACAAGCTGGGGCAGAAAGCGGTGGTCTACATGCCGGCGGGTTCGTCCGCCATCAGGCTCGAAAATATCCGGGCCGAAGGCGCGGACGCCTCCATTATCGACGGCAACTACGACGACGCCGTCCGCTTGGCGGCGGCGGAGTCGGCGAAACTTCCGGGCAGCGTCGTGGTGCAGGATACGGCCTGGAAGGGCTATGAGGAGATCCCCGGCTGGATCATGCAGGGTTATGGGACCATGGCTTCCGAAGCGGACCGCCAGCTCCGCGACGCCGGCGCCTCGCCGACGCACGTCTTCGTGCAGGCCGGGGTCGGTTCGCTGGCCGGGGCGGTGCAGGGCTATTTCGTCGCCGCGTACGGCGAGCGGTGCCCCAACGTCACGATCGTCGAGGCGAAAGCGGCGGATTGCCTGTTCAAATCGGCGCAGGCCAAAGGATACGCGACCGTGGGCGGGGAAATGCGCACGATCATGGCGGGCCT
>JAVBRL010000234.1:0-4144 GCA_031547985.1 Synergistaceae bacterium | reverse complement strand
TCGCGGGCGCCGCCCGCCCCCGGCAGGGGGCTCGCCCCCGGCACCCCATTCATAAAAGATTCTTTGACCGGGGGTCCCGGGGGCGCTGCCCCCGGGAGATCTTTTGTTCTTTATTCTTTAATAAGCCTCTTCGAGCTTTCGGACCAGCAAGGTGCGCTTGTCCTTCTCGGACATCTCGTCGGGAAACAGCGTCCGGTCGAGCGGGTCGATCGCGGGTAAGAATGTGACGTGGATCTTGCGCGGGCGCGGGAACGTGACGTGGCGCGACATCGCGCGGAACGTCCCCTCGATCCAGACCGGCACGACCGGTGCGCCCGTCTTGAACGCGAGCAGTGCGAAGCCGGGCTCGATCGGTAGCAGGTTGCCGTCGAACGTTCGCTCTCCTTCCGGAAAGATCAGCACGGAGCTGCCGCTCTCCAGAAAACCCATCACTTGCCGCAACAGCGCCGCGGCGCTGCCCTTGTTCGCCTGCGAGACGGGAACGGCCCCTAGTGCTCCGATCAGCGCACCGAAGATCGGCACGAAAAGTCCCTCCCAGGCGATGAAGCGCAAGCGGTCGGGGAATATCGATCCGACGAGCGGGGGATCCAGATAGCTCGCGTGGTTGGCCGCGAGGATGACGGGCCGTTTTTGCGTGAGCGCGTCCAGGCCGTCGACTTCGAGGCGATGATAAAGCGTGAAATAAAGTTTGAAAAAAACTTTCGCGAGCAGATAGAACACGGTGGACGATCCCCTTTTCGTTTTTTTCGATAAACCAGTATACTCTAAATCAATGACGGGCGTGCGAAAGGAGGTGGGGTGCGATGCGCGATTGGCTGGGAGCGCGGGCCAAAGATTTTTTCACGGGGATTTTGGGTTTTTTGCCCCTCCTGGTTTTTGTCCTCATCCTCTATTATCTTTTTCTGGGCGTGCAGTACATCGGAGTGAGCGTCTTCGGGCTCACGCATTCGTGGGAGGCGACGACCGCGATTTTGCTCTGCTCGGTGCTGCTGGTCGTGTACGCCGGGCACAAACTGCGACGGCGGGAGAAGTGGTTTTTCCAGACGATCGAGAAGGGGATCGCGAAACTGCCGGTCGTGGGCGGATGGTACGTGACGTTTCGCGACCTCGTGGCGTCGTTTTCGGGCGGCTCGGGCAAGGAGTACCTGGGGGTCGTCAAGGTGCCGTTCGGAGGCGGCTACGTGATCGGCTTCGTGACGAAGCGCGAGCTGGACGAAAATGGGCAGGCCACGGTGGCCGTGTTCACGCCCACGTCGCCGAACCCGACCACGGGGCTGGTCTTTTTCTTTCCGGAGTCGGCGATCGAGTACACGGACATCACGCCCGAGACGGCGTTCGCGCGCATCCTCTCGCTCGGCGCCAAATAACCGGCTAAAAAAATATAAAAATTTTCGAGATCCAAAACACCCATACACACTAAATCATTTTTCGGGAGGTTTTTGAAATGGAACAGCTTCGCTCGCTCACTGCACTGCTGGAGTACGCACGGAAGGTTGGCCCGATCAAGATCAGCGTGGCCTGCGCCGAGGACGTCGAGGTCATGGAGGCCGTCGAGGAGGCGCGTAAGGAAGGCGTCGCCACGGCGATCCTGGTCGGCAATCTCGACAAGGTCAAGGAAGTCGCCGCCACGCTCAAGATCGACCTGGCGAACTACGAGACGTACGACGAAAGAGGCGGCGAGCTCGTCGCGGGCGCGAAGGCCGCGGAACTGGTCTCGACCGGGCACGCGCAGATCCTCATGAAGGGGATGATCCAGACGGCCAACTTCCTGCGCGGCGTCCTCGACAAGGAAAAGGGGCTGCGCACGGGCAAACTGCTCTCGCACGTCTACATCCACGAGATCGAAGGCTACGACCGGCTCATCTTCATCGCCGACCCCGCGTTCAACACCTATCCGGACCTGAAGGCGAAAGCCGATATCATCGGCAACACGGTCGGCCTGGCGCACGCGCTGGGCGTCGAGACGCCGAAAGTCGCCGCGCTCGCGGCCGTGGAAGTCGTGAATCCCGACATGCCGTGCACGCTCGAAGCGGCGCAGCTCACGCAGATGAACCGGCGCAAGCAGATCAAGGGGTGCGTGGTCGATGGTCCGCTGGCGCTCGACAACGCCATCAGCCCCGAGTCGGCCAAGCACAAGGGGATCGTGTCCGACGTCGCGGGGTACGCCGACATCCTGCTGGTGCCGGACATCGAGGCGGGGAACATGCTCGCCAAGTCGATCGTCTACTTCGCGCGCAACAAGACCGCTGCCGTCGTACTGGGCGCGGCCGCTCCGATCGTGCTCACGAGCCGCGCGGATTCGCCCGAGACGAAGCTTCTGTCGATCGCGACCGCCGTGGTGCAGGCCGCGTTCCGTAAGAAATAAGAGGGCGAAGGCCCGTCATCTCCTGAAAAACGGGGGGTTTTCGGAGTGGAATTTTCGGATCTGACGCGAGCGCTTGCCGTCTATCCACGCCCGGCTTCGACCGAGGTGGCCTTCTACGAGGGGCATCGATTGGTGTGGCGTGGCGAGCGGAATCATTCGCCGGAAAACCTGCGGGTGTTTCCGACGCTGTGGTCGCAGATCGACTATCGTGTCATCAGCATTTTGGAGATTTTGGCCGAGGGCAACGTGTCCATCCGCGACATCGAAGCGGCGGCGGCCCCGGCGGGGATTCTGCGCCCCCTGTCCGGTGGGGCGTACGAAATCTCCGAGAAGATGGTCAAAGACCTGCGCGAGAATATCTACGGCTCGCACGTCAACAACCTGGGGGCGCCGCTCGTCCTGGAGATGGCGGCCCTGGCGGAGAAGGAGTCGGGGCGCGCGTGCCTGCGCTGCGTCGTCGATCCGATGATCAGCGACGAGATGCTGCCCGAGGCGCGAATCACGGGCATCCCGGAGATCAACCGCGTTGCGCTCTTCAACGGGCTGTCGCATCGTGGCGCGGCGCGCCTGTTCGCCGAAAACGCGGGCGATGGCGTGCGCTCCTGCGCGGATTTGAATTTGGTCGTTGCATTTTTAGGAGTGGGGTTCAGCATCGCGGCGCAGGAGAAGGGGCGCGTGATCGACATCAACAACCCGCTCGACGGGGAAGGCCCGTTTTCGATGTGCCGTAGCGGGGCGCTACCGGCGCGGGGTCTTGTGGAGCTTTGTTACTCCGGTAAGTATGACTTCGCCGAGATCATGAACCTGATCCATCGCCGGGGCGGACTGATGGCGCACCTGTCGCTTTCCACGCAGCAAGAGATCGCGCTGCGACTCGACGAGAAAGACCTCGCGGCGCGCGAGGTGCTCCTGTCGATGGCGTGGCAGGTCGCGCGCGAGATCGGCGCACGGGCCGCGAGCTTACGCGGCAAGGTGGACGGGATCGTGATCGCGGGGCCGTACGCCACGTCGACGTATCTCGTGCAGCGTATTCAGGAGCGGGTGGAGTGGATCGCCCCGGTCAAAGTGTTTCCCTCAGTGGACGAGCTTGCGGTCCTGGCGGAGATGGCGCAACAAGTCGCCTCGGGCCGGGAACCTCTCAAGACGTACGACTTCGTTCCCGATACGGAAGGAACCGTCACCTAGAACGTAAAGGGGGGATATCGAAATGAAGATCTACAAACTGGACATCGTCGATCTATGGAATCGAGGGGAGACCATCTGTATCACCGTGAGCCTGGCCTTGAGCCGCAAGGAGGGGACGGGGGACGTGACGCGCGGGAATGCGCGCGCGATGGCTGCCTTCGTGCCCAACTTGAACAAGCTCCTGGGAGACCGGATCATGAAGGGCAAAGGGGAGGTCGGCTTTGTCACCGACCGCATCATCGCCTTTTTCACGAAGCCGCGTGAGGGGGATTTCGACGACGTCATGCCCGAGGTGGCGCACCTCTATTCGTTCGACCAGAAGGTCCCGGGGCAGCACACGCGCGCTGATCCGGAAATCGTCTCGCGAAGTGCTCGCCAGTTGATTCGCCTGGTGGAAAAAGAAAACCTGCCGCGCGTTTTTTTGCCCCTGCCCGGCGTCTCCACGGGAGGGCTTGACGTTCAGGATATCGGCGAAGCGCTTGACCTGATCGAGGATCATCCGAAGATCCTGCTCATTTCGAACGTCCCCGTTCATGGCAAGGGGATCGAAATGGCCACGCCCGAGGAGTGCGCACAGATCCTGGCGTAGGGCGT
>JAVBRL010000133.1:0-9544 GCA_031547985.1 Synergistaceae bacterium | reverse complement strand
GAGCTACCTCGCCGGCGCGTGCGTCCTCTACGTCGCGGGACTCGCCTACTTATGGTTCTACCTCGCCTGGGTGGCGGGAAAAGACATCTCGTTCGGGCAACTGCTCAAGGTCGGGCTGATTCCCTTCCTCCCGTTCGAATGCCTCAAAGGCGCAGCCGTCGTCGCGCTATGCCGCGTGATTCGTTCGCGTATGCAAAAAAGAGCGTGAGGTAAGGCGAACGGGTCAAAAGCCTCCAGGGGGCGGCGCCCCCTGGCCCCCCGTTCTGGGGGTAAAAGAGCGGGAAGTGTTTGATTTTTTTTGACCTTTCAAGGACGTTTCGCGCATAAAAAAAGAGCCCCCTCGATGGGGGCTCTTGTATTCGGGTGCGCTTTTTAGCGTCGGCGATCGCGCCGGAAGACCGTCGGCGTGTCGTATTCGTCCGTCGGCGTGTGCGCGAAATACGTCTCCGGCTGCGTTTCCTCCTGTTGAGATTTGACTTGGGCCGCCTGCGGCGTCGGGGCGGGTTGAGCGAGTGATTGCGCGTGGGGTGTGGAGGTCGGGCGCGTTTGCTGCGGAACGACCGCCGCCATCGTGCCACGCGGCTCGCGGTCGAGCCCCGTCGCCACGACGACCATCTGGATGCTGTCGTCGGTGCGGGAGTCCTGCACACACCCCCAGACGAACTTCGCATCCGGGTCGCAGTAGTTCTGCAAAATCTCCGCTGCTTCGCTGATCTCGAGCATACCGATATCCGAACCGCCCGTGATGTTGAAGAGCACTCCCTTCGCTCCCTGCATGGAGTACTCCATCAGCGGGCTCTCCAGGGCTTTGAGGAGCGCTTCCTGCGCCCGGTTTTCTCCCCGGGCGACGCCGATTCCCATCACGGCGGAACCCGCTTGCGTCATGACGGACCGAAGGTCCGCGAAATCCACGTTCACAAGCCCGGGGCGCATGACAAGGTCCGTGACGCCTTGCACTGCTTGGCGAAGCACGTCATCAGCGAGGGCGAACGCATCCACGAGCGACATGTCGGACGACGAAACAGCCAGCAGTCGTTCGTTCGGAACGACGATCAGCGCGTCTACGACCTCCTCCAGCCGCTCGATCCCGGTGTCGGCGTTCTGCTGCCGCTTTTTCCCCTCGAACACGAACGGTTTGGTGACGACGGCGACTGTGAGAATTCCCAGGTCTTTCGCCTGTTCGGCGATGATGGGAAGAGCCCCCGTCCCCGTACCTCCACCCATTCCGGCGGCGAGGTAAATCATGTCGTATCCCTTGAGAGCAGCCCGAATCTCCTCGCGCGACTCCTGCGCGGCCTGCGCACCGATATCCGGGCGTGACCCCGCGCCTCGCCCCTGCGTCAAACGCCTCCCCAGGATAAGCTTCTGCGGGCAGAGGGACGTCTCGAAGTTACGAGAGTCCGTGTTGACGGCCAGGAAATCGACCCCCGAGATCCCGCACTTGATGATGTGGTTGAGCGCGTTCGTGCCGCCTCCACCGACCCCGATGACTTTGATCTTCTCGCGCAGTGCCGGGACACGCGCCCTCTCCTCCGGTTCGAAGACGTGGCGCTGCTTCGTCGGCTGCTCCTGGAAATGTTCTTGCGGAAAAAGACTCGATGCCCGTATCGTCAAATTTAATTCCTCCCTTTCGAGAGATCCCGGGGATGGAAAGGACAATTTATAGGATGATTCCTCTCGGGAAACCCCACATATAGTGTTTTATCCCCTAAAAAATTATGATAGAAACTGCATGAACGGATGTCAAGAGCCGCCGGCCAAAGTCGAAAGGGGAATATGCAATGAAAATGGAAAATCGTTTCGGTTCTGGTTCGCGCGCGTTTATTTTCTTTCTCCTGCTTCTGGGAGCAGGCGCGCTTTCGGTCGTCTTGCCCCTCCTGCAGCCGATCATCTGGGCAGCGGTGATCGCTTTTCTCGTGCACCCCGTCTACCAAAGCATGCTCCGGCGGCTCAAAGGACGGTTTCAAAACGCCGCCGCCGCCGCGACGCTCATCTGCGTCTTCGTCTTGGTGCTGCTGCCGGTCGTCTGGCTCTTGGGGCAGCTCGCCGTCGAGGCGGCCCACACGTACGAAAGCCTGTCCGCCTTTTTGAAGAACTTCGAAAAACCGCAGCCCGAAGCGATCTCGTCGCTTTTCCCCTCGTCGGTTGCCGGCTGGATCGAGTCGTCGCTCAAAGACGGCGAACTGCTTCGCAAAGCATTCGACCAACTGATGCAACGGTCAGCCACGATGCTGGCGCGCTTTTCGAGGGCTTTTCTTCAGGCGACCGCGGGCTTTGTCTTCGAAAGCCTGATCGTGCTCGTCGTCACGTTCTTCTTCGTCCGCGACGGCAAAAAGATCGTGGACTATCTCTACCAGTCGACGCCGCTGCAAAAAGCCGATCGCGACACGTTCTTCAAACAGATGGAAGGCCTCCTGCGCGCCATTGTGTTCGGCGTACTCCTGACTGTCGCGATACAGGCCGTCTTGGGAGGGATCGGCTGGTGGTTCGTGGGACTGCCGAGTCCGCTTTTTTTCGCCTCGCTCATGTTCCTGTGCGGCATGCTGCCGATGATGGGCACAGCCCTGGTCTGGCTTCCCGGGGGGCTCTACCTGCTGCTCGCGGGACATGTTACTCAAGGAATTGGACTTCTTTTGTGGGGTGTCCTTGTGGTCGGCTCCGTGGATAACTTCTTGCGGCCGCTTTTCATCTCCGGAGGAAGCAGAGTTCCTACACTCACGATCTTCATCGGTATCTTGGGGGGAATTATCGCCTGGGGGTTTCTGGGGATCTTTCTTGGCCCTCTGGTGATTGCCCTTTTCATGCTCGTCTTCGAAACATACCGTAAACAGCAATTATGCGTCGAGAACGACGAAGAACCCATATGTAAAAAATAATTCATGTAAAAGGTCTTGATAAAATGTCAATGAGATGGTAAATTTGTCCGGTGCCAAGTCGCTGTTAATTGTATATCGCTCAAGTATGATATTTGACACAAGGAGGTTTTCAAAAATGGCAAAATCTACAACATCAATGAAAAGAAAGCCACGCAGAAACCCGGAAGAATTGCTCGTCGATCTGGAGAAGAAAAAAGAACGTCTCGAAAAAAGAGTTTTTAAGAAAAATATGGATACAATTTTTGAATTTGGAATGATTGTTCTCAAAGCGGCCGGCACAAACGTCGCGGAATTATCGGACAACCTCAAAAAACCACCTCGGGAAGTTAAGGCGACGGTTCGGGGAATTATTGAATCCGCACTAAGGACCCTGGAGGGATAACCCCTCGCGCAATAATCGACGACGGCCCCCACCACGCGGGGCCGTCGTTTTTTTGCTTCGCGTCTTTTTTTATTCGATCTTGCTCCAAAGTGAATCGTCGTCGTCGCCGAAAGCGTGTTTGCCTCTGTGCACGACCAGAACGCGTCGCTCGCTCGCCGCTTCGGGGTTTCCGAGATCGGCGACGTAAAACGACAATCCCCCCTCCTTGAGGCTGTAGCGAATCCCCTGCCGCTCGTGCGTGTTCTCCTGCCAGCGGTCGAACAGGGACGCGTATTTCGGGTTCGTGAAATTGGAAAGGCCCAGTCCCCGGTCGGTACGATACGTCACCGACGACGTCTCCACTTGCACGACCCCCTGCGCCTTTGACACGAGCGCGCGAAACGACTTTTGCCCACTTTGCCCGCCCTTGACGTAATCCCACACTTCGATCTCCTGACCGCCCAGCTCGACTGTCGTACGCGATTTCGGCTCGCCCTCTTTGGCCAGCAGGTCTGAAGCAGACATTCCAAGCGCAATCGCACCAAGCGACTTTCCCGGAACGGCCAGGAAATTTCCGTCGGTCGGGATGTTCAGCATCGCCTTGGCCGCGTTCATGCCGTGAAGAGCCCGCTTGTCGGACGGGTCGAGCTTCCACGCCTTTTCATACCCTCGAAGCGCGTTTTCGTAGCTTTTAAGCTGCATGAGCGACTTCGACAGGGCTAGGAGCGTCTCGCGATCCGACGTCCATGTGACGGCCATCGAGAAGTTCTCCGCCGCCCGTTCGAAACTCCCGAGCTCGCGGTACGTGGCGCCTAGAAGACGCCGCAGCTCGGGATCGCGAGGCGCGATCTTCACGGCACGATCCAGGGGCGCAAGCGCGTTTTGGTATTGCCCCAGGTCGACGTAGATTTTTCCCAAACGCCTCAGGGCCGTCTCGTCGCGCGGCTGGTTTTGCAGATGAGCCACGTACATATCGATCGCCTCGCCCATGCGCCCCATCTTCTCGAAGCAGTACCCGATCTGAAACAGCGTGTCCTTGCGCTCCGGACGAAGCCGGCGGACCTTCAGGAAGCGGTCGAGCGCCTGGTCATACCGTTCCTGGTTAAAGAGCACCGTCGCCTCCTGGTACAGCTTCTCCGGCAGGATGCGATTTCGATAGTACCAAAAGCCCCCGCCGGCGAAGGCAAAGAGGAGGATCACGGCCACGACGACAAAAAACGTCCTGGGAAGAGGTCGCCCCTCCGTTTTCGGGACGTAGGCCTCTTCTTCCGGGGTCAGCCCCGTCAGTTCCGGAGGGACTTTCATTTTTCGCGGATCGTCGGTCGGTTTCGGGTTCGAAGTCAAGGTATAACCCCCATTGCGCGTCGAATCTTTACGAAGATTCTAGCAGCTTCACGCAAAACACGATAAGATATCCCCGTATCCAAACATGTTTTTCGGCTGCGATCAGCGCGGCATCCAAGGGAGGCCTTTTATCAATGAACCTCGATTTCAGCCCGATCAGCCTGGATATGCGGGACGATTACAACTCCCTGTGGGATCTCTGCTCCCAAAAATCATCCGATCAGAGCTTCACAATCCTCTGGGCTTGGGCACAACCATACGGGTACGAACTCGCGTTCGAGAGGGACGAAAACCTGGCGTGGATCCGCGAAACGCGCCCCGCGGACCGCCCAATGTACCTGCCACCCGTCGGCGACTGGGCAAAACCGGACTGGCCCGACATCCTGCGTGCCCGCTTTCCTGACGACGTCTGCTTTTACCTTGTGCCGGAAAACCTGGCGCTTTTGTGGAAAGAACAACTCGGTAATGACGCGACGCTCGTCGAGGAACGCGACCGCTTCGAATACCTTTATAACGCCTCCGACCTGCGGACGCTCGCGGGCAACAAATACATGCGCAAACGCAACCGCATCAACCAGTTCCGCAAACAGACGCCATATGCCTACGTCCCCCTCGCCCCGGAACGGTTCGAGCGCGTCGCCGAATTCCAGCGCACGTGGTGCGAGACGCACCGCCACTTCAACATCCAGAACATCGAGGAGGAAAACGAGGCCATCCTCTCGACGCTCAATCATTGGAAAAACCTCCCCAACCTTTCGGGGGGAATCATCGAGATTGCGGGCACGATCATCGCCTACACGATCGCCGAGGCCGTGGGCGAGGCCGTGATGATCCACTTCGAGAAAGCGAGCTTGCAGTATGGCGCGGCGTACCAGGTCATCAACCACGAGTTTCTGCTGCACGACGGCAAGGCGTTCTCCCTCGTCAACCGCGAGGAGGACATGGGCGAGCCGGGCCTGCGCGACGCCAAGATGTCCTATCATCCCGTCGACTTCCTGAAAAAATACACGGTGAAGATCCGGCTTTAGCCCTCACAAAACGCACAAAAAGCGCGAAAAAATTCCCTCAGGGAATTTTAAAAATTTGGTTGCGTTTTGGGACCTTCTTGCGCAGTTTACCTTTATAGAGACGTCTCGTTTTTATGCAACACCGCGCTCATTCCATCCGACTCCGCGCGCGCAGATGACCCGTTGCAACCAAACAAAAAACTCATGAAACACCCGAAACACACAAAAAAATAAGCGACACCTCCCTACAAGCGACCGAGGCAACGTCCGTGCCGCGCATGTGCAAGCCATGCGTGGTGCGGAGGCCTCGGTCGTTTTGCATATTTTTGCCTTTAGAACGGGGGGGCGGGGGACGCGTCCCCCGCCGCATGTCGTTACTCTACGGCCGTTTCCATTCGGTGGTGGCACCGCCCGAGAAGCGTTTGGGATTGCCCGTCATCAGCGCGCTTGTGTCCGTGATCTCGATCCGTTTGAACTCGACGGGAAAGGGGATCTTTGAAAACTCGAGCAAGGGATTGACCCGCTCGATGATCTTGTTCGTCAGGTAGTCCGTCTGGCGCACGCTCTCGACGAAGATCGCCGTCTTGTCGAGGTAGACGCCGTCCGGGCGCAGCGCTAGGTCGCCCTCGGCGCTCAGCTTGATGCGTAACGTGAAGAGAAACGACGCCGTAAAAACCGCCGTCGCCCGAAACCCGCCGCCTTGCAGGAAGTCGAAGCGCAGGTTCGAAAAACCACCTTTTTCGTTTTTGGCGAAATAGTCGTTGACGTCTTTTTCCGTCAGGACAATCTCGCCTTTGGAGTACGTGATCAGCGTCGCCAGGTCGCGCACATCGCCGGATGCCGCGGCGTTATTTCCTTGAGGATCTCTCTTGAGCAGCCCCTCGAGGCGCATCGTGTCGATGCGGATATTGCTGATCACGGCACCGATCGCCTCGGCATAGACGAAGCTGTCGCGAACCGTCACGCTGAGCTTTTCGGGACCAAACTCCTCGCCCAGCTTCTGCGCAATCTCACGGGCAAGCCGCGCATCGGCGCCCGATGTGGCTGCTTCCGCGCCTGGCGCAGCGAGAGCCGCGACAACAGCGATACACAAAACCCAAAACAACGCGGCCGCGAAAAACCGCACACGACCCCTTTTGTCTTTCTTCCCGCACCTTTCAACCACATCCGTCACCTCTTTTTTTGCGCTTCCTTGCGAACGCGAAGATTTTAAAATTATAGTTCGCCTTTCGAGGCAAAGCAAACAAATCCGTACGCGTGTTCGCTCAAGCGGAGACGAAGATGATAGAATTTATTTTTCGGGAATGGGAAGCGCCTGAATAGAAGAATGAAAAATAAAATCGTTTCCCAGCATGAAACGGAGAGATTTTTATGTCTTTGGCAAAAACTTGCATTCAATGGATTAAAAAAGGCGCTGCCGCAGTTGCGCCCTTCACAGATCCGAGCGTCACAGCGGCCGTTGCCGAGACGGTTTCTCGCGTCCGATCGGAGGGGTTTGGCGCGGTCGAGGAGTACTCGAAGAAGTTCGACGGATTTTCCGGGCCGTACCGCGTACCCGCGTCCGCCGCTCGCCACGCGCTCGAGCACTGCGACACCGCGCTCAAGGACGCGCTTTTAACGGCGATCGCAAACGTGCGGACGTTTCACACCCACCAAAAAAATATTCTCGCCTCAAGCGAGTGGGAGATCTCGCCGGGCGTCCGCGCCGGAGTCCGTTTCCTGCCGGTCGCAAGCGCCGCCGTTTATATTCCGGGGGGGCGTTACCCTCTTCCTAGTTCGGCGATCATGGGGGTTGTTCCCGCACAGGTCGCGGGCGTGGGACGCATCGCGGCTTTTTCGCCCCCGGGAAAGGACGGCTCCATTCACCCGTCGGTCCTGGCGACCCTGGCGCTGCTCGGAGTGGACGAGATCTGGGCAATCGGCGGGGCGCAGGCCATCGCGGCGGCGGCTTTAGGCGCCGACCCCGTCCGGCGCGTCGACTTCATCGTGGGGCCTGGGAACGTCTACGTCACGGAGGCCAAGCGGCTGCTCTTCGGCACGGTGGGAATCGACGGCTTGGCAGGGCCCAGCGAAGTCCTCATCCTAGCGGACACATCGGCTGATCCGCATTGCCTGGCGGCCGATCTGCTGGCGCAGGCCGAACACGACCCGCTCGCCCAAAGCGTGTTGCTGTGCACGACGCGCGATCTCGCCGACGCGACGCTTGCCTGCGTGGCCACACATCTGGAATCGCTCGCCACACGCGACGTCGCACGCGTTTCATGGGAGAACAACGGAGCCGTGGGAATCTGCCCGCTCGAGGAGGCGATTGCCTACGCGAACACAGCCGCTCCGGAGCACCTTGAGCTCGCCCTCGCGGATCCCCGTGCGGCACTCGCGCGCTGCACGGCATACGGGGCCGCGTTTTTGGGGCACTCAAGCGCCGAGGTGTTCGGCGACTATATCGCGGGGACGAACCACACGCTCCCCACTCTGGGACGCGCGCGCCACGCCGGCGGGCTGTGGACGGGGTCGTTTTTGCGCCCGTTGACACATCTGGACATCACGCCTGAAGCGGCGAGCCGCTTGAGCGCACCGGGCAGGGCGATCGCGGAGGCCGAAGGGCTTCGCGCCCACGCCAACGCGCTACGTTGCCGCGGGCTTGGCGAAAGGGGAAAAAGGATATGACGTTGTGGGAGATTTTTTGGTTTTTCTTCCGGATCAGCTCCGTGACGTTTGGCGGAGGCGTGGCCTTGGTCGGCATGATCCGCACGGAGGCGGAGACGCGCAAGCTGATGGACTCCGAGGAGCTCGCCGACCTCATGGGGCTCGCATCCGCGATGCCAGGTCCCATCGGCGTGCTGGGGGCCTACGCATTGGGGTTCAAGGTCAGAGGATGGCGAGGTGCGCTCGTGGGAGCGCTCGGAATCGTCGTGCCGCCTTTTCTGATCGTGCTGTTTCTCTCCCCCCTCGTCCTGAAGTACTCCGACATCCCCGCCGTGGCGGGGTTTTTCAAGGGGGTGCTGGCCGGGGTGGGCGCGATCATCGCGCTGATGGTAGCGAGAGACCTCAATAAAACGCTACGGATCCTGTGGAATTGGGTTCCATTTGCGGCGGCGCTCATCATCATTTCCGCCCTCAAATTGCACCCGCTTTGGGCTATCGTGGCCGTCCTCGCGCTGCAGTACGGCAAGAGAACGATCGAGGGGAGGTTCGCGCGATGACGTCGTTTTCGCTGCTGGGGCAGCTTGTCCTCTCGTTTGGGCGCGTCGGCCTGGGAGCGTTCGGGGGAGGACTATCGAGCATTCCCCTGATCGAGTTCGAGCTCGTCACGCGCACGGGGTGGATGACGCACGAGCAGTTCATGGAGGTGTTGGCGCTCGCCCAGGTGACGCCCGGGCCGATCGCGCTTAACGCCGCTACGTTCGTCGGCTATCAGACGGCGGGGTTTGTTGGGTCGCTCGTCGCTACGCTCGCGCTCGTGACCGTGCCGCTTATGCTGCTCACTTCCGTCATGATGATCCTGCACCGCTGCAGTGCCGAGACGTCCTCGCGCTTCGTCGCCTCGTTGCGTCCGCTCGTCGCGGCGCTGTACCTGCTGGCTTTGCTCTCCCCCCTCAAGGGAACCTGGAGCAACGGAGGCCTCGCCGTGGGGCTTTTCGGGCTCGGGATCGGGCTGTTGCAGGCGGTACCCTTTTTCAGGCGCAATCCACCGGTTCTTCTGTTCTCGTTTGGGCTTGTGGGGGCGTTTCTTCTTCGCTAAGAGGCGGGGGCTGCGGTGCCTCCGTCTCGCTCTTTTCGCTCGCCAAGTGGCGCTCCTTTCGCTTTTCCGTCTCGCGGATCGCGATCTGCAGGATCTCGCTCGCGGCTTCGGGACGGGCGAGTTTCTCGCACTGTTTTTTAAGCGACCTTAAGCCCTCGCGATCGTCCAGGATTTCGTCGACTCGCTCGCCCGTCTTTCTCAGGTCGAAGAGGAC
>JAVBRL010000099.1:0-8094 GCA_031547985.1 Synergistaceae bacterium | reverse complement strand
CGGCCGGCGTTCACCTTGGGCGGTAGCGGGGGCGGCATGGCCGTAAATGAAACTGGACTGCGCCGGATCGCTGCGGATGGGATCCGCGTTTCGCCCATCGGGCAGATTCTGGTTGAAAAATCGGTCGCGGGAGGGAAGGAGATCGAGTTCGAAGTGATGCGCGACCGCGTCGGCAACGCCGTGACGGTCTGCAGCATGGAGAATTTCGATCCCGTGGGAGTCCATACGGGCGACAGCATCGTCGTGGCTCCGGCGCTCACCCTGGCCGACAAGGAGTACCAGATGCTGCGGACAGCGGCGCTCGATATCGTGGCCGCGATCGGGGTGGAGGGGGGATGCAACTGTCAATTCGCCCTTGATCCAGACAGTTTTGATTACGCCATCATCGAGGTGAACCCGCGGGTTTCGCGCTCGTCGGCGCTCGCTTCGAAGGCCGCGGGCTATCCGATCGCGAAAGTGGCGACGCGGATCGCGCTTGGCTATACGCTCGACGAGATCGAAAACGCTGTCACAGGCCGCACGCGCGCGTGCTTCGAGCCGGCGCTCGACTATGTGGCGGTCAAGTTTCCCCGTTGGCCGTTCGATAAATTTTCGCGTGCCGAGCGCTCGCTGGGCACGCGAATGCAGGCGACGGGCGAAGTGATGGCCTTGGGCGACAGCTTCGAGATGGCGTTGATGAAAGCCGTGAGGGGAGCGGAGATATCGCTCGAGACGCTGCACCTGCCCGCTCTTGAGAATATTTCGGATGACGAATTATTCATGCGGCTCGCGACGCCGACCGACGAACGGCTCTTTCAAATTTTTGAGATGCTGAGGCGAGGGCGTGCGATCAAGGAGATTCACGCGGTTACGAAAGTCGACCGCTGGTTTTTGTCCGCGCGCGCGAATCTGGCGGCGTACGAAGCGGTCATCGAACGTGGGGACTTAAGCGAAGAGAGTTATCGCGAAGGCAAGCGCCTGGGGTACACCGACGGCGCGCTCGAACGGATTTCCGGATGCGAAGCACCCTGTCGCCTGTCGCCGTCGTACAAGATGGTCGACACGTGCGCGGGCGAGTTCGCCGCCGCGACGCCGTATTTTTACGCCACGTATGACGGGGAAAACGAAGCAGGCGCGCCCTGCGACGCGGAGGGCAAATGCGTTGTCGTACTGGGGTCGGGTCCCATACGGATCGGGCAGGGGATCGAGTTCGACTACTCGAGCGTACACTGCGTCGAGGCGTTTCGAAAGCTCGGTTTTCGCGTCGTGATCGTCAACAACAATCCCGAGACCGTCTCCACGGATTTCGACACGGCGGATCGCCTTTACTTCGAGCCGCTCTGCCCCGAGGACGTGCGCAGGGTCCTCGAGGGCGAGCGTCCCTTCGGCGTCGTGGTCGCCTACGGTGGCCAGACGGCGATCAAGTTGGCGAAATATCTGGACGCGTGCGGTTTTCGCATTTTGGGCACGCCGTTCGACAGCATCGACCTGGCCGAGGATCGGGAACGGTTCGACGCCCTGCTCGAGGAATTGGGGGTCGATCGTCCAGCCGGGGGAAACGCGCGCGATACTCAAGAAGCGGTCGCTATCGCGGAGCGCCTCGGCTACCCGGTGCTCGTGCGTCCTTCGTACGTGCTGGGAGGGCAGGGGATGAACGTCGCGGCTTCGGAGGGTGATGTGCGCGAGCTGATGGAGGCGGTTTTAAAAAGCGGCGTTCGCGGCCCCGTGCTGGTCGATAAATATCTGGCCGGCACGGAAGTCGAAGTCGACGCGATCTGTGACGCGGAAGAGATCCTGATCCCCGGGATCATGGAGCACGTGGAGCGCGCGGGCGTGCATTCGGGAGATTCGATCGCAGTGACTCCGCCGCGCAACGTGAGCGCCGCCGCGAGTGAGTGTATCGTGGACTGCACGCGCCGTATCGCGCTCGCCATGAAAACGCGGGGACTCGTGAACGTGCAGTACATCGTGCGAGGCGACGACGTGTTCGTGATCGAGGTCAACCCGCGTGCGTCGCGCACGATTCCCTATTTGAGCAAAGTGGCGGGCGTCCCCATGGTCGAACTCGCGACGCGTACCATGACAGGCGAACGCCTGCGCGACATGGGATATGGCGTGGGGCTCTTCACGCCTCCGGATTGTGTGGCCGTTAAAGTGCCCGTCTTCTCGTTCGAAAAACTGCGTGGCGCGGACGCTCGCCTGGGGCCGGAGATGAAATCTACAGGAGAGGTGCTGGGTGTGGCGCCGTCGTTCGAAGAGGCGTTGTTCAAAGGCCTCGTCGCCGCGGGGTATCGCATGGATCGTCGCGGAGGAGCGCTTTTCACGGTATCCGCAGAGGACAAAACGGAAGTTGCAGCGGTGGCGCGAAAATACGCGGCGTTGGGGTTCGACCTCTACGCGACACCGGCAACGGCCGAGTGCCTCCGTCGCGCGGGTATCCCCGCGACGGTCGTTCCCAAGGGACGCCGCGAGAAAGGAAACGCGACGGAAAAACTCGAAAGCGGAGCCGTTCGTTATGTCGTGTCGACGTCGGCCGGACGGCACGATCCCGACCGCGAAAGCGCCCGCCTGCGCTCGCGCGCGATCGCCCTGGGCATTCCGTGCTTCACGTCGCTCGACACGGCTGTGGCCGTCGCCGACGCTTTAGGATGCGGTTTCTGTGAAGAAGACGTCATACTCGTTGACATGGGTGTGACACGTGAAAGGAAATTCTTGCCGCAAAGTGCATGAAGTCACGTAAGTTTGGCATGCGAAAAACGCCCCGCCCTTTTACGGGTTCGGGGCGCTTTTTGTGCTTCGGCGATTGACTTCGAGTGACCTCTAGTGGTTATGATCGCGACATCGCTAATATTTTTTTCTTTAAGGAGGAAAACAGATGAAAGTCATCGTACTCGCGCTGGTTGTTCTTTTTTTGATGACGCCGGGTATAGGGTTTGCCGCCGAAAGTTCGGCGAAGGGGAAGGTTCTGGTCGCTTATTTCTCGTGGTCGGGAAACACGCGCGAGATCGCCAAGGAGCTTCAACGGCAAGTGGGGGGCGATCTTTTCGAGATCGTCGTCGAAACGCCGTACCCCACGGATTACAACGCGTGTACGGACCAGGCGGCCAAGGAGCTTAAGGCCCAGAGTCGTCCGGCTCTCAAGACGCACGTCGCGGATATGAAATCGTACGACACGGTGTTCCTCGGTTATCCGAACTGGTGGAGCTCGATCCCGATGCCGGTGGCGACGTTCCTCGAAGAGTACGATTTCGCGGGCAAGACGATCGTGCCGTTTTGCAGCCACGGAGGAGGCGGCATCGCGCAGACCGTTTCCGCGATCGGCAAGCTCTGCCCGAAGGCGAAGATTTTAGAGGCGTTCTCTGCGTATGGTCGCGGCGGGAACGTCGCGAGCAGTCTGGCGACGTGGCTTAAGAAGATCGGCGTCGAAACGGCGAAATAACAAATAAAAATAACGAAAACATGCCCAAAAAATTTGCGGGGCGGTTGATCGTCGACGGGGCGATGACGATTCTCTTTCTGTTTGCGCTCGCCTATCGCATCACCGGCGACGCCCTTCACGAATGGATCGGTGTCGCCGCGACGGTACTTTTCATCGTTCATAACGCCATCAACTGGCGCTGGTATCGCGTTCTTTTCAAAGGGCGCTACCCTGTCCGGCGGGTCTTGAGCACGCTTGTCAACCTGACGCTCTTGGCGGCGATGGCGACGCTCGCCGTGAGTGGCGCGTTCCTGTCGCGGGCTGTGCTCGCTTTTTGGAACCTCCCCGGCGGAATGTTCATACGTCAGGTGCACGCGACGGCCGCATACTGGACGTGGATCCTGATCGCCGTTCACCTGGGGATGCATTGGGAGATGGTCGCGGGCGTCGTGCGCAAAATGGCAGGTATGCGCCCTGGAGAGCGCGAGGGGCGTTTTTGGACGATCGTCTCTCGAACGTTTGCCGTGTTGGCGATCGCCTGCGGTGTCGCGGCGTCGTTCGATCGGGGGATGGGGGGCAAATTATTTCGCGGTTTCGCGTTCGATTTCTGGGATCCGGCACGTCCCACCATTCTTTTTTTTGCTGCGAATATGTCGATCATGGGTCTGTACGTTGCGGTAACGTACTATGTCCTGAAATGGTTGGAGAGCAGAAGAGCCGAAAAGAAACGCTAACGGCGTTCTTTCGTGAGGCGTCAGGCGATATTTTCCAGGTTTTCCTGGCGATCGAGCGCCTGGCGTTCCAGCGTGCGGTCGTGGACCTTGAGCGTTCCCGCGTCGAGGGCCGTCTCATAGTAACGGCACTTGTAATCGATTTTTTCGAGGGCTTTATGTAGCTGCGCGATCTGCTTTTCCACCTCGGCCCGGCGTTCGAGGAACATGTCATAACGCTGGCGAAGCGTGCAGTCTCCCTCCAGGCACCAGTCGACGTACTGCTTGATGTCTTTAAGCGGCATGCCCGTCTGTTTGAGGCATTCGATGATCGAAAGCCATTCGAAATCCGAATCCTTGAAGACGCGGACGCCGTTTTCTGTCCTTTCGACGAAGGGCAAAAGTCCCTCTTTGTCGTAGTAGCGTAGCGTGTGTGCGCTCAGATTCATCTTCTCCGCCGCCTCGCCGATCGTGTGCCGTTTCATGCGAACTCCTCCTCGATGGACTTGGATTGAACTCAAAGGTGTAACATCATCGTAGCATACAAATCGAATCAAGGGGGATTGCCCATGAATGCCGTGAAGCTCCAGTTGGAAGCCGCGCGCGCGGCGCGGGAGCGCTTGGACGTGCTCGAGTTCGCCCCGCCCGTCGCTTGTGTGTACGATCCACTCGACTACGCCTGGGGCGCTTATGAAGAGTACGTCGTTCGATACGGCGAAGCGATTGGGCGCGTGCTTTTTCTGGGCATGAACCCGGGGCCATGGGGGATGGCGCAGGCGGGCGTTCCGTTTGGCGAAGTGTCCGCGGTCGTGGAGTGGCTTAAGATCACATCTCCCATCGGTCGCCCGGTGCGCGAGCACTCGCGTTACCCCGTGAGGGGGTACGACTGTCCTCGGTCGGAGGCGAGCGGCAAACGCTTGTGGGGTTTTTTCCGCAAGCGCTTTGGCGACGTGGCGCATTTTTTCGAGCGGCATTTCGTCGTCAATTATTGCCCGCTTCTTTTTATCGCGTCCGGTATGCTTAAAAACGGCTTGGAGGGTGCGCGCAACCTCACGCCTGATAAATTGCCACGTAGCGAGCGCGAGGTGGTGCTCGAAATATGCGACGATCTCTTGCGAAGTGTCATCCATGCGCTTGAGCCCCGGTGCGTTGTGGGTGTGGGCAACTTCGCGGCTCAGAGCGCCGCGCGCGCACTCGAAGGGTGTGACATTCCTATGTACAAGATCCTTCACCCGAGTCCCGCGTCCCCCAAAAGCAATGTCGACTGGGAGGGCGAGGTCACCCGACAGCTCGTCGCTCAGGGTGTTTGGGCATAGCGGTTTGGAATTGAAGAAAAAGCGTTTGACACGCTTTGCGATTGATGCTACTATCCTCAGCAATCTGCGAGGAAAGGAGAGCGTGCGATGTTGTCATCAAGAAGTTTCATCCGCTTCGTGACTGAGGGCATTATTATTATTACCAACGCGGCTCCCCCTCGCGGGATCGGCGTCTAGCGCCGTTTTCCCAGTCGAGCGGATCGGAGCCTTCCCAAAAAGGAAGGCTCCGATTTTTTTTGATTTTTTGTTTTTTATTTTAAGGGAGGGTTTCACATGGTAGATACGATGAACGGCACAATCGAAGTCCGCTGGCACGGGCGGGGAGGGCAAGGGGCGAAAAGCGCGTCGGCGATTCTGGCCGAGGTCCTTTTCGAGGAGGGCAAACACGTGCAGGCGTTTCCGGAATACGGAGCCGAGCGGCAGGGCGCGCCGATCCGGGCGTACAACCGCGTTTCGAACGTGCCGATCCGCCGCCGTTGCGGCGTGGAAAACCCGCACGTCGTCGTCGTCGTCGATCCAACGATGATCGAAAGCGCCAACCCGAGCGAAGGGTGCCGCGACGACGCGATCTATCTTGTGAACACGACCGAGGACACGACCGCGCTGCGTCGTCGCCTCGGAGTCTCCGAACGCGCGACGCTTCTGGCTGTCGACGCGACGAAGATCACACTCGAGGAACTGGGGCAGAACCGCCCGAACGCGCCGCTTCTGGGAGCGCTGTCGCATGTGTTCGGCGACGTCTCCGTCGAGGTGTTCGCGGAGCACTTCGCCCGCAAGATGGGCGGGCTTTCGCCGCAACTGCTCGAGGCGAACCGCCGCTCGATCCTTCGCGGGCGCGACGAGGCGATCATCGCATGAGCGTTCCCGAATCCTGGCGCGACTGGAGAAAAATACCTCCCGCGACGATCGCGTGGGGGGCCACGGCCCGCGCCGTCGAAACGGGACGCTGGCGCAGCGTGCGCCCGCTGCTCGACGCCGCGAAGTGCATCTCCTGCCTCAAATGTTGGGTGCAGTGCCCGGACGCTTCGATCGTCGTGGACGAAGACGCGCGCGTGACGGACGTGAACCTTTTTTTCTGCAAAGGGTGCGGCGTCTGCGCCGCCGTTTGTCCGGTGGGGGCGTTTTCGATGCGCCCGGAATCGGAGTTTTTGAACGCGACGGGTGACACGGGCGAAACAGGCGAAAGTCCTGGAGAAGTGGGTGAACTGATTGGATAACAACGATAAACGGCGGGAGATGACGTCGGGCAACCTCGCTTTCGCGGAGGCCATGCGGCAGATCAATCCGGACGTCGTGGCGGCCTACCCGATCACGCCTTCGACGGAGATCCCCGTCAAATTCGCCGAGTATGTCGCGAACGGCCAGGTGGACACGGAGTACGTCACGGTCGAAAGCGAGCACTCGGCCATTACGGCATGCGTGGGAGCTTCGGTCGGGGGGGCGCGCGTGATGACGGCGTCGTCGGCGAACGGCGTGGCGCTCATGCACGAGATTTTCCCGATTGCGGCAGCCTTTCGCGCGCCGATCGTGTTCGGGCTCGTCAACCGCACGCTGGGTGCTCCCATCAACATCCATTGCGACCACTCCGACAGCATGCCGGAGCGTGACTCCGGCTGGGTGCAGATCTACTGCGAGGACGCTCAGGAAGTCTACGACACGACACTTCTGGCCGTTCGCCTGGCGGAGCATCGGGACGTGTTGACGCCCGTTTTCGTTTGCCAGGACGGATTCATCACGAGCCATTGTTACGAACCGGTTGAGTTCCTCTCCGACGACGCGGTCGCGCGCTTCGTGGGAACGCGCGAGCCGCACTATTCGCTGCTCGACGTCGACCATCCCGTGTCGTACGGGTCGTTCGTCATGGCGGAGCACTATTTTGAGATCAAGCGCAACCAGATCGAGGGCATGAATCACGTCGCATGCGTCTACGACGAAGTCGCCGACGAACTCGCCCGACATACGGGACGACACTACCCCAAACTTGAAGCGTATCGCACGGACGACGCCGAATACGTGATCGTCGTCATGTCGTCGGCAACCGGTGTTGTCAAAGACGTCGTCGACGATCTGCGTCTGAGGGGCGTCAAAGCGGGCTGCCTGCGAGTGCGCATGTTCCGACCGTTCCCGGCCGAAGAGCTCAGCCGCGTGCTCGCGGGTAAAAAGGGTGTCGCAGTGCTCGACCGCAGCACGAGCATCGGTGGCACGGCGCCGCTCGCGGCCGAAGTGAAGTCGGCGCTTTACGATCTGCCGATGCGCGTTCCGCTGCAGGAATATATCTTCGGTCTCGGTGGCCGCGACTTTTTCCCCAAGGACGCCGAAGGCGTTTTCGCGCGCCTCGAACGCGGTGACTACGAAAAAAAAGCCCGCTACATCGGGCTGCTCGAAGGGGGCGACGACGATGGCGGGCGTTAACCTCAAAGAACTCGCGAAGCGGGAGAAGGCCTGCCCGAACCCCTTGAGCGAAGGGCACCGCATGTGTCCCGGGTGCGGCGCGCCGACGGCGATTCGCCAGGCGTTCATGGGCGTCGACGATCCGGTCGTGCTCGTGGGGGCCACGGGCTGTTTCGAGGTCTCCTCGACGGTCTACCCGTACAGCGCGTGGCGTGTGCCGTTTCTGCACGTGGCGTTCGAAAACGCCTCGGCCGCCGTCTCCGGTGCCGAGGCCGCCTAT
>JAVBRL010000203.1:0-9791 GCA_031547985.1 Synergistaceae bacterium | reverse complement strand
ACGCCGAGTTCTTCCGCGCGGAGTTTCGCCTGTTCGCTGAACAACTGGCTCATGTCGATGCCGACACCGGTGATCCCGTAATCGCGTGCCCAGGTACACAGCATCTCGCCCGAACCGCTGCCGAGGTCGAGCACACGAGTCCCCGGCTCCAGGCGCAACACCGCGCCGAGAGTGGCGAGCTTTTCGGGTGTGAACGGGTTATGGATCCGGTGAGCACTTTCGGTGATGTTGAAGATACGTGGGATATCCAAGGCAAAAACTCCTTTAGTGGCTGTAGTCGGAAGATGAATTTATCAATAATACACCCTCGACAGGAACATCAAGTCGTTTGACAAATCTCCTCCGCCCGCATTACAATGTCATACAAAAGCAATGGGGGAATTTGTCATGAGCGTTCTCGTACAGGCGAGGATCGATGCCAAGATCAAAGAGGAAGCGTCGGCGGTTTTGGAGGACATGGGGCTGTCCGTGTCCGACGCCGTGCGACTCATGCTCGTGAAGACGGCGAAGGAAAAGACGCTGCCCTTTGAAATCTGGCGGCCTAACGCACAGACCCTGGCGGCAATCGACGAAGCGAAAGCGGGATTGACACAGGAAGTGTCGCTCGAAGACCTCCGCGCGGAACTCGATGCGATCGACTAGACAGGCGAGTGCTTTCAAAAAGGATCTCAAGCGGGAGAGCAAAGGAACCTATCGTCACGTCTTGAAGGACGAATTCGCCGATATTGTGGCGACACTTGCTGCCGACATTCCCTTGGCGGAAAAATATCGCGATCATGGCCTGATCGGCAACTGGGAAGGGTGCGGTGGATGCCACATTCGCCCCAACTTGCTTTTGATCTACCTCAAGACCGACGACGGAATTCTGCACCTCTTGCGGCTCGGTTCCCACAGCGAATTGTTCAATCTTTAACGCAAACGACCGGGACCTCGCGCACGGCTTGCACGTGTGCGAAGATCTAGGCGGATAGTTCAAAACGAGACGTCTCTATATAGGACCGCGCACGAGGGTCGAAAAACGCAACCTGTTTTCTAAAATTTCTCTTCGTTTAAGGTGTTTTTAACGCCGCCAAAGCCGCCCGATGTGCCCGTCGCGCTTCCGCGCGCTTGGCGCCCGCTTCCCACTCCGCGCGTTCTTCGTCGGTCTCGAGCTCGAGGCGCGGGACGCGCACGGGGTGCTCATTGTCGTCCAAAGAGACGAATGTAAGATAGGCGCGGTTCGCCAGTTCGCGCGGCTTGCCCGGCTCCTCGACGAACGTGTCGACGCGGACTTCCATCGACGTGTTCCCCACATACGAAATGTGCCCTTTGAGGATGATCAGGTCACCCAGATAGATCGGCCTTTCGAAGCTCAGGTGGTCGACGGACGCCGTCGTGCGGTTTTTGTTCTCGCTGTGCCGGACGGACACGACACCCGCCACCATATCGATCCACGCCATCAGTTGCCCCCCGAAGAGGCGGCCCGCCGAATTGCCGTGCTGCGGCATCACGACCTGGATCTGTTCGACGTGGGATTCGCAGACGCGCTTTTTGCGTTCGACTCTTTCAGCTCGCTCGGTCATCTTCAAAACCCCTTTCTGCGTGTGCGATGATCTGATTATTTGAAATTATATCAAAAAACGCGAAAAAAAATCACGGCACGTAACGCTTCTTGAACATGCGAATGCTGACGACGAAGACGACGGCCACATAGGCCGCGAGCGCCGCCGTGTCGCGCCAGACGTAGGCGAAGCCGCTGCCTTTGAGGATGATCTGCCGCGCGATGCGCAGGTAGAACGTCATCGGAAAACAGAGGCTCAGGCCCTGGAACAGCTTCGGCATGGCCGCGATCGGGAAGATGAAGCCGGACAGCAGGATGCTGGGGATCATCACGAAAATCGAAAGCTGCAGCGCCTGCATCTGGTTTTGCGCGAGCGTCGAGATCATGATTCCCAGCCCCAGGCAGGCAACCACGAAAAAAAACGTCAGCGCGAAGAAAAGGAGGATACTCCCGCGAAACGGCATCTCGAACACGAAGACCCCCACGAGCACCGAAACCGTGATCTGCACGTACGAGATGATCACATACGGCAGGATCTTGCTCAAAAGCAGCTCGAAAGGGCGCATGGGCGTCACCAGGAGCTGTTCGAGCGTTCCCTGTTCGCTCTCGCGCACGATGGCCACGCCCATCATCAGCACGAGCGTCATCATCAGCAAAATGCCGATAATGCCGGGAACCATGTACCACGCCGTGACGAAGTCCTCGTTGTACCAAGGGCGGACGCGCACGTCGATCGGGTTGTCCGGCACGCGCACCCCCAGTGCCGTCAGCTGTTCGCGCATCACGCGCTGGCTTCCCAGCACACCCAGCATGGTCGCCACCGAGATGGCCGACGAAGCCGACATGCTGTCGGACGCGTCGACGATCACCTGCACCTGCGCGCTGCGGCCGCCTTTGATGCGAGCGGCAAAATCGGGCGCGAACGCGATGCCCACTTTCACGTCGCCGCGGTCGACCGCCTCGTTGAGCTCCGGAAAAGTGCGGACGATGCGCGTGATGTCGAAGTAGTTGCTGCCCGTGAACGAGTCGACCATCTGGCGGCTCTCCTGCGAGAGCGAGAGGTCGTAAAGCGCCGTCGGGAGGTGTTTGACGTCCGTGTTGATCGCGAAGCCGAAGATGAGCAGCTGCACGATCGGCATGCCCACCATCATCGCGAGCGTCACGCGGTCGCGGAAGACCTGGATGAACTCCTTGCGAACGAGCGCCTTGAGCCGTTCCATCTTCGAACCCTCCCCCGGCCCCTTACGCCGCTCTTTCTCCCGATTTTTTGTTCAATTTATTCTGTTTGACCAGATGAATGAAGACGTCCTCCATCGAGGCGGGGATTTCGCGCACGCGCGAACCGGCGAAAAGCGGGTCGTGCGCGATTTCGGCAATGTCGACCCCCGTCTCGGCCTGGACGTGCAGGCGCGAACCGAACGGCGTGACGTCGAGCAACTCTTTGCCATCCGCGAGGCGGCGCCCCGCGGCAAGCGGCTCGGAAGGCGGGTTTTCGATCTCCAGGAGCGTTCCGGGCAGCGCTTTTTTGAGGTTTCGCGGCGTATCGTCGGCGATCAAACGACCGAAGTAGATAAAAGCGACGCGGTCGCAATGCTCCGCCTCGTCCATGAAGTGCGTCGTGACCATGATCGTCGTACCATTGTCGGCAAGTTCGTAGATCACATCCCAAAACTGGCGTCGCGAACGTGGGTCGACTCCTCCCGTGGGCTCGTCGAGGAAAACGATCTTGGGTCGGTGCATGATGGCGCACCATAACGCAAGACGTTGGCGCTCGCCCCCTGAAAGCGCGCCCGCGAAGACGTCGGGACGATCTGCCAGGCCGCAACGTCCAAGTGCTTCGGCAATGCGCGTGGAGCGCTCCGAAAGAGCAATCTCGTAAAGCCCCGCGTAAAGGTTCAGGTTTTCAAGCGCCGTCATATTGGGATAAAGGCTGAATTTCTGCGACATGTAGCCGA
Organism: Synergistaceae bacterium; assembly: GCA_031547985.1. Classification (GTDB taxonomy): domain Bacteria; phylum Synergistota; class Synergistia; order Synergistales; family Synergistaceae; genus JAVBRL01. The sequence continues at coordinate 6,296 of JAVBRL010000203.1, read as the reverse complement.
TCTCGCGCTTGATCCTGGCGGCGTCATGCGCGACATCGAAGCCGCCCACGACGGCACGTCCGCTCGTAGGGGCGATCAGCGCGCACAGCATGCGGATGGTCGTCGATTTGCCCGAGCCGTTGGGACCCAAAAAACCGTAGACGCTCCCCCGTTCGATCGACAGGGAGACGTCGTCGACCGCCGTGAACGAACCGAATTTTTTCGTCAGCCCGACCGCTTCGACCGCGAGCGTCACGGCACGGCTCCCAGGTCACCGGAATAGTAGACGAAAAGGTCCTCCAGCGATGGCGGCACCTCCTGCGCGTGAAGGCCTTCGACCTTCGACAGCTCCGCCAAAGCGATGTCCGCGTCGCGCACGACCAGGTGATAGCTCGAGCCAAAAGGAGACGCGTCGATCATCGTGGCTGCACCATGCGCGAACGGGCCGTCAACCCCGCGAAAAAATCGGCGCACGTTTCCCGATTCCGCGCGAACTTCGAGAATGCGGTACGGGTAGCGCGACAAAAGCTCCTTCGGCTCGCCGACATCGAGCACTTTCCCGCGATGCAAAAACGCGATTCGCGTACAAAGCTCCGCTTCGTCCATGTACGGCGTCGACACGAAGATCGTCATCCCGTCCGAACGGTTCAAAGCGTACAGCATCGCCCAGAACTCCCGGCGCGAAACGGGGTCGACGCCGGTCGTCGGCTCGTCCAGAAAGAGGACTTCGGGCGTGTGCACCAAGCCGCAGGCGAGCGCGAGCTTTTGTTTCATGCCGCCCGAAAGAGCTCCGGCGGCACGGTCGCGAAACTCCCAAAGCTCCGTGCGCTCCAGCACGTCGCGGGCACGCGCTTTGACGCTGCGCGCATTCGCTCCGTAAAGCGCTCCCGCAAGCGCGATGTTTTCCATCACGGTGAGGTCGACATACAAACTGAAGCGCTGCGGCACGTAACCCGCTTTCTCGCGCCCGGCGACCCGGTCTGGCGTGCCGGCCAGGAGAATTTCCCCGCCATCCGGGGACTCTATACCCATGATACAGCGAATGATCGTGCTCTTTCCCGCACCGTCGGGCCCGACCAACCCGAATATCTCGCCCCGCTCGACCATAAGCGACACGCTGTCCAAGGCCTCGAGCGGGCCGAAACGTTTTCGCACGTCGCGGCATACGACCGCCGGCGGCGGATTTGTCATTCGAAGACGACGTCGACCGGCATGCCCGGTTTGAAGGTGCCGCCGTCGTTGGGGATTTCCACTTTGACCCAGAAGACCTGGTTCGCGCGTTCGCGCTGCGTGAGGCTCAGCCGTGGGTTGAACTCGGCGCGCTGCGAAAATGACTTCACGTATCCGGGGTACGATTTTTTCCCTGACGCGAGCGCAGGCGCATCCACCAGCACCGTGGCGCGCTGCCCCGTTTTGATGCCGCCCATCTGCGTCGCGGGGATATAGAGCCTTACCCAGCAGTCGTCCATCACGCCTACCGTGGCAAGCGGAGCGCCCTGTGCGATCACCTCGCCGAGCTCGTAGTTTTTGGAGAGCACGCGCCCCGAACCGGGGGCGAAAATTTCTTTATACGCGAGTTGCGTCCGGGAGTACTCCAGGCGCGACCGTGCCTGCTCGACGACCTGGCGCTGCTGGGAGATCTCCTCTTCGCGGGGCCCCGCGCGCAAAAGGGCGAGGCGTTCGCGGGAGGCCGTAGCGGCGTTTCGAGCCACGCGGGCATTTTCCTCGTACACTTCGGCCTCGCGCACGGAGACAACACCTTCGGCGCGAAGCGCCGCAAAGCGCGCCGCGTCGCGGTCGGCCTGCTCCATTTTGGCAAGCTGCGCACGCAGGTCCGCAGCGGCTTGCGCAATCTCCTCGGGGCGTGTACCGGTCAAAAGTTCGCGCAACCGTTCACGCGCCTGGAACAGCGCGGCTTCTTCGCCCTTGATCTGCGCGTCGAGGCCGTCGAGCGACAAGCGCGCCACGAGATCGCCGCTTTGGATCGAGTCGCCTTCTTCGGCCTTGAGGTAGACGATCCGTCCCCCGACCTGCGGGGCGATCTGCAGCTCCGTCACCTCGACGCTGCCCGAGGCCCGCACATGCGGGTCGTGCGCCTCCTGATAACGCGTCCAGAACAAATATCCAAAACACGCCAACACCACCGCCAATACGACGGGAAGCACACGCTTTGCGGAACCGGCTCGTTTTGTCCAAACCATCGGTCGCACCCCTTTGGCGCACGCGCTTTGCAGGTTCGTTTTCCAACCGCCCCCAGTATAGCCCAAAAGCCCAAAATGGAGGTCCTCGGCTCACACGAGCACGAGGACCTCCACAAAACTTCGGGGCTTTATTCCGGGGGGGAGGTCTTCTGCCTCGCGATCAGCCCTTGAGTGCCAATCGCGCTTTTTGCCCCTTCGAAGAAGTTTTCACATCCGTCATCTTGAAGTATGCCACTTGTTCCTGCAGATCCTGAGACAGCTTCGCCAAGCTTTCGGAACCTGCCGCCACGCGCTCCGCCGACGTCGCCAACTCGTCCATCTGGTCGCCGATGTTCTTGCTCCGCTCGTTCGTGTTGGCGATCTTACTCGCCATGTTCTGGATCGTCTCCGCGATCTCCTCGCTGGAAGCCGCCTGCTCTTCGGCCACCGCAGCCAAATCCTGCGTCCCCGACGCGATGTTACGTAGCGAGGCGATCATCTTCTCGATCGTGCAACGCGTCTCTTCCGCAAGCTCCACGGCCTTCAGCGACCCTTCGGCGTTCTGCTGAGCCGCGTTGCTCACCTGGTCGAGGTCGGACGTGATCTGCCCCGCAAGCGTCGCGATGTTCTTCGCCGCCGTGTTGCTCTCCTCGGCCAGCTTGCGCACTTCCTCGGCCACAACCGCGAAACCACGCCCCGCGTCCCCGGCGCGAGCCGCTTCGATCGCCGCGTTCAAGGCCAGCAGGTTCGTCTGGTCGGCGATGCCGCCGATCTGCGACACGAAGCTTTGGATCTGCCGTGCGCGATTGCCCAATTCCGCAACCGCCTCCGTCGCCGACGCCGAATCCTTGGCCACTGTGTTGATGCCGCTTACGGCGTGCTGAACGGCTGTGATCCCCTCTTCACCGGCGCCCAGAGCCGTATCGACCTCCTGCGCGATGTTCGTCCCGCGATTGGCCGTCGCCTGCGCCCCCGCTGCCACCTCTTCCACCGATGCGTTCACTTCCTCGCCCGAAGCTGCGAGGTTCGTCACTTCCTGCGTCATTTCCGAGACGTTGGCGCGACACTCCTCGACCGCCGCGTTCGACTCCTCGGCCAGCGCCGAAAAGTCCTGCGCCGATTCTGCGATGTGGTTACCCGCATTTTGAATCGATTGCGCAACACCCCGCAATGTCATCACCATCTGCTCGAGCGCGTTTGCCATCTGCGAAATTAAGTCTTTGCCGGCATCCGAGAAATCGACCGAAAGGTCGCCGTCGGAAAAATAACCGATCTTCTCGCGCATGGCGGCAAGCGGCTTTGTGATCATCCGTGCGATCAGAACGCTCATGAGAATCGAAACCACCGCTGCGATGACAGCCACGAGAAGCGCGATATGAGTCGCTCGAGCTCCATCTTCGGCCGCATCTTTTTGGGCCGCTTCCGTCTGCTGGGTCAAATAATCGCCGAGGTCGCGCACTCGCGCCGCGTAGTCCTGCGCAAGAGGATCCAGCTGTTCGCCAAACATTTTGGACGATTCTTCGTCTTTATTCGCCAAACCCAGCGCGATACAGGAATCTTGCAGTTTATAAAACTGGTCCCGGATCTGTGTGATACGCGCGTAAAGCTCCAGCTCTTTGCTGTCGCGATTTGTTTTTTCATATTCGGCAAAAATTTCCTTATTGTTGGCGCGCCGTTCGTCGAAATCCTTTTTGACGGCAGCCATCACATTCTCATCGGTAAAGACGAGCGTTTTCAAGATGTTTTTCTGATTCGCCTGCAGGTTGTTACGCACAATCGCCATCATCACGGCTTGGCGACCATAGTTCGTGTAGGCCTCTTCGAAGCGGGTGTTCGTGCTGGCAGAGCTGAAATAGTTGAATACGGTAAGAAAAATCAACAATGAAAGCGGGATTCCCACCAACAAACCCAATTTCGTGCCAATTTGGAGATTTTTGAGCCACGACATTATAACTCCCCCCGAGTGTTTGGTTTGTTTTTAAAGGAAATACTTTTTTTCTCCCATAAAATGAAGTCGGTGAATTAATTATACAATAAGTTATGAGGTTTTTTTGCAAATAATTTCCAGACAAATTGCCTCAATTAACGTGTTTCGTGCAAATTTGATCAAACTTATACGAAAAAAAAAACGCCCCATTGGCCTCTATTTCAAAAAGATAAAGACCCCCAAGGGCAAACCCCTCGGGAGTCTTTATCTTTTTAATAAGTAACTATCGTGTTCTATTCACAAAGCCTGTCAATTTGCATATCGACAAATCACTACCCCTTCAAGGCCAATCGCGGTTTTGTTGATCTTTTCGACGTATCTTGCACATCCGCCATCTTGAAGTACGCCACCTGTTCCTGCAGATCCTGCGACAGCTTCGCCAAGCTTTCGGAACCCGCCGCGACACGCTCCGCGGAAGTCGCCAACTCGTCCATCTGATCGCCGATGTTCTTGCTTTGCTCGTTCGTGTTGGCGATCTTGCTCGCCATATTCTGGACCGTCTCCGCAATCTCCTCGCTCGAAGCTGCCTGCTCCTCCGCCACCGCTGCCAAGTCCTGCGTCCCCGACGCGATGTTACGCAGCGCGCCAATCATCTTCTCGATTGTCGTGCGCGTTTCTTCCGCTCGATCCACCGCCTTGAGCGAACCCTCGGCATTCTGCTGCGCCGCGTTGCTCACCTGATCGAGGTCGGACGTGATCTGCTGTGCAAGCGTCGCGATGTTCTTCGCCGCCGTGTTGCTCTCCTCGGCCAGCTTGCGCACTTCCTCGGCCACAACCGCGAAAACGCGTCCCGCGTCGCCGGCGCGCGCCGCTTCGATCGCCGCGTTCAAGGCCAACAGGTTCGTCTGGTCGGCAATCCCGCCGATCTGCGATACGAAGCTCTGAATCTGCCGTGCGCGATTGCCCAGCTCCGCGACCGCCTCCGTCGCCGACGCCGAATCCTTGGCAACCGTGTTGATGCTGTTTACGGCGTCCTTCACGGCGGTGATCCCCTCTTCTCCGGCCCCCAGAGCCGTATCGACCTCCTGCGCGATGTTCGTCCCACGATTGGCCGTCGCTTGCGCTCCCGCGGCAACTTCCTCCACTGACGCGTTCACTTCCTCGCCCGCGGCTGCGAGGTTCGCGATCTCGCCCGCCATCTCGCCAACATTGGCGCGGCACTCCTCGACTGCCGCGTTCGACTCCTCGGCCAGCGCCGAAAAATCCTGCGCCGACTCGGCGATGTGGTTGCCGGCATCCTTGATCGATTGCGCCACGCCCCGTAGTGTCACCGCCATATCGTCGAGCGCGTTGCTCATCCGTGAGATGGCATCCTTACCAGGATCCGAGAAATCGATCGACAAATCGCCCTGAGCGAAATACCCGATTTTTTCACTGATTTCCCGCAAAGGGCGCGTGATCATACGGGAGACGAGAAAACTCATTGCAGCAGCAAACAAAACGGCGATGCTCGTTATGACAACCACGGCGAACGCAGCCGCAGCCGCGTTTTCGGCAGCCGCTTTCTGTGAGGACTCGGCTTTTTCGACAAGATAGTCCGAGAGTTTTACAATGCGTGCGGTATACTCGATTGCCACCGGTTCGAGCTCGTCGAAAAATTTCTGTGTCGCTTCTTTTTCCTTATTCGCGACCCCCAATTCAAGACACAGGTCTTGCAGGCCATAAAACCGCTCCCTTAATTCCCGGGCGGAGGCGTAAAGAGTTTTTTCCTGATCATCCATCTTGGATTTCGTGTAAGTGTCGAAAATGGCAATGTTAGCCTCGCGACGGCGACGTGTGTCGTCGGTCGTCTCTTTGAGGTAACGGGCATCTTCTTGTAGGATCGTTTTGAGGATGTTTTTCTGACTCGCCTGCAGATTGCCGCGAACTTCACTGAATCGGATCGCCTGCTGAGCGTAATTTTCGTAGGCTTCGATAAAGTGGCGGGATGTTTCGGCCGCATTGTAATAATTGAAAATAGAGACAAAGACAAGGATGGCCACAGGAATCCCCGTGAGCAGCCCCAGTTTGGCGCCGACCTGCATGTTTTTCAGCCATTTCATTGTGACTCCCCCTTGAAGTGTGTGGTATGGATAGGCGAATGCGTTTGCGAAAAATGTTGCAAACATATTATAAATTGGGGGAATATTTTTTTCAAAGTGTGAATTATA
>JAVBRL010000078.1:0-9538 GCA_031547985.1 Synergistaceae bacterium | reverse complement strand
CGGCCGTTGCGAAATCGGTCGCCGAAGCATACCGCCTGGCGCTCGCGTGCGACCCCGTCTCCGCGTTCGGCGGTATCTTGAGCTTCACGCGCGAGCTCGACCTCGAAACGGCGCAATTGATGTGCGAACATTTCTATGAAGTCGCAGCGGCCCCGAGCATCGCCCCCGAAGCGCTTGAGCTGCTCAAGACCAAAAAGCCAAACTTGCGCGTGCTCAAGATCGAAAAACCTCTCGCGGGCGAACAGATCACGTCGGGGCGCGCGGGATTTCTCGTGCAGGAGGACACGCTGGCGCCGCTGCCGTCGCTCGCGGCGGGCAAGTGGGTGGGCGTGCCGCGCGAAGACCTGTGGGACGACCTGATCTTCGCCTGGAAGACGGCCGCCATCACGAAGAGCAACTCGATCGTGCTCGCCAAGGACGGCGCGTCGTTGGGGATCGGCGGCGGCTTCACGAACCGCGTCGACGCCGTGAACTACGCCATCAACATGGCCAAAGAGCGCGCTCAAGGGTGCGTGCTCGCCTCCGACGCGTTCTTCCCGTTCGCCGACAGCATCGAACTCGCCGCGAAAGCGGGCGTGGCCGCGATCATCCAGCCGGGCGGATCGATGCGCGACGCGGAAGTCATCGAAGCGGCCGAAAAACTGGGCGTCTCGATGTTCATGGGATCGCACCGCGTCTTCAGGCACTAGATGAACTTTCTGATCCTGGGCGGCGGCGGACGCGAACACGCGCTTGCCGTGGCGCTCGAAAAATCGAAAAACGTAACGAGCCTCCACTGCGCCCCCGGCAATCCCGGGATCAATCGGATCGCCACGCCGCATGCGACGGATCCCAATTCGCCCGCGGCGGTGGTCGACCTGTGCCGCCGACTGGCGATCGACTGCGTCGTCGTGGGGCCGGAAGCCCCGCTGGTCGCCGGCGTGGCCGACGCTTTGCGAGACGCCGGATTTTCCGTCTTCGGCCCCTCGCGCGAAGGCGCCCGACTCGAGGGAAGCAAGGTCTACTCGAAACGTTTCATGAAAAAACACGGCATCCCGACCTCCGATTTCGACGTCTGCGCGACGCTTGAGGAATGCCGTGCGGCGCTCGCCAAGCGCAAAGCGCCCTATGTCGTGAAAGCGGACGGGCTCGCGGCGGGAAAGGGCGTCTTTTTGACAAACGACGCGAGCGAAGCCGAAGCGATCTGCCGCGATCTGCTGGAAAAACGCACGCTGGGTGACGCCGGCGCGACGCTTTTGATCGAAGACCACGTGCGGGGCGACGAGCTTACGATCCTGGCGCTCGTCGACGGCAACTCGTTTCGCCTCTTGCCCTCGAGCCAGGACCACAAGCGCGCGTTCGACGGCGACGCGGGACCCAATACGGGGGGCATGGGCGCTTACAGCCCTGTTCCCTGGGTCGCGGGCGACTTGTTGGGCCGCATCGAATGCGAGGTCTTCGCGCCGGTCATCAAAGGGCTCAAAGCCGACGGTATCGACTATCGGGGCATTCTGTACGCCGGGCTGATGCTCGACGGGCAGAACCTCAGCGTGCTCGAGTTCAACGTCCGCATGGGCGACCCGGAGGCGCAGGAAGTATTGACACTGCTCGCGAACGCCCCCTGCGCGGCGGACACAGAGTGCGATTTCGCGCGAATGGTCGTCACTTGCGCGGATGGGCATCTCGAACGCATCGTCGTGCCGCAGACGACCGGCTACGCCGTCGGGGTCGTCATGGCCTCGGGAGGCTACCCCGGCTCTTTCGAAAAGGGTTTTCCCATCGAGGGGCTCGACGACGAAATTCCGGACACGTTCGTCTATCACGCGGGAACGGCCGCTCGGGAAGACGGCCGGATCGTCACGGCGGGCGGGCGGGTGCTCACGGTCGTCGGCATGGCGGACGATTTCGAGGGCGCGCGCAAAAAAGCGTACGCCCGCGCCGCTACACTTTCTTTCAAAGGAGCGCACTACAGGAAAGACATCGGCAAAGGCGCTTATAAGTAATTATTGAAGCATGCACGACTTTTGATATTTAGTGTTATAGAATGAGGGTCCAGGGAGCGATGCTCCCTGGCGAGCGCGAGCGGTGCTCGCGATTCTGATCTTTTATTTGTTGGAGGTCTTCATCATGTCTTCAGACAACATGTACCCGCCGCGCGTGGGGGTTCTGCTGGGATCGGCTTCGGACATGCCGCTCGCGCGCAAGGCGGCGGAAATTTTCGACGCGCTGAAGATCCCCTACGAAGTGGGGATCGCGTCGGCGCACCGGACTCCGGAAGACGTGCGTTCGTACGCGCAGAAGGCCCACGGGCGCGGCATTCGCGTGATCATCGCCGTCGCGGGGCTTTCGGCGGCGCTGCCCGGTGTCGTGGCGGCGCACACACCGCTGCCGGTGATCGGCGTTCCCGTTTCGGGCAGCACGCTCGGAGGCATGGAGGCGCTTTTGTCGATCACGCAAATGCCCCCCGGCGTTCCGGTGGCTTCGGTCGGCATGGATGGAGCGAAAAATGCCGCGCTACTCGCCACGCGGATTTTGGCGCTCACGGACCCGCTCGTGATGGAGCGCCTGCAGATCTGGATCGCGTGCGCGGCGGCCGAAGTGGCTTCAAGCCGCAAGAAGCTCGCCGAACTCCCAGCCGTTCCCGACGACGCCTATCAAGAGGACGAATAAGCCCGCGCGTTGAAATTAAAAACGGGAGGCCGCCGAAAAATGGCGCCTCCCGTTTTTTCATGCTTTGGTATTTGTTTTATTTCAGCGTCAATGCCACGGCGGCGCGCGATTCGATCACGCGGAACGCGAACGTCTCGCCGATGAAGAAGCTCAAGTCGTCGCCCTTGGGGCCGTTGTAGCCGACCACGTAGTCGAGCCCGAGCGTCAGCTCGAAATCGCCGCCGCGCTTCGAAACGAGGAACGCACCGTCGTAGTTGGGGCTGTAAATGATCTCCTCCACGCACGTGTATTTGAGCACAGCGGCACCGAGCGTCCGTCCGTCGGCGTATCCCATGAGCGCTTTCTGCAACGTGCAACCGCCCACGAGCGCGTAGGGACCGCAGATCGAGTCGCGCACGCTCATGCGGCAGACCGCCTCGCCGATCGCCGCCAGGAATTTATTCGGGTCGGCAGCGGGTAGAGCGATCGGTTCGGCGGAGCACGCTTCGGCGATTCCTTTGATGCCGGCCGCCTTGTGGCCACCGTAGATTATTTTCTCTTCAAAGGCCGCGATCTGGATCGCCGCCTTTTCGACGCGTTCCAGGTCAACGTCTTTGGCGCCCCGGTCGATATCGCGCAGTTCGTTCGCGTTAAGCTCGAACGTCACCATCGCCTCGACGAGCGGCAACACGGCGCGCACGCCGGTGCACAGGCCATCGGCGCACGTGCAGTCCGATTCCGTCAGGCGGCCGAGCGAAACGGCGCCGAGCTCCCACCCGTGCGGGCCGTTCACGTCGACAAAACGTCTTGCCGAAAGCTGCTTGCAGATGCTGCGCGAAGCCTGCGCGTCGATCTCAGCCAGTGCCTCGCCGCTGATTGGAACCAAATTACGTCCGAACATCGCCATATTCAAAACCTCCAGTCGAATGAATCGTCTTGAAAAATATTCCCGTTATGCGCGAACAACGCGGAGGAAATTCAAGCCCGTCTTATTTGCGGAGCGATCCGATCCCCAGGAACCCGGGAGCCGCGCCGCCAGCCGCGGTCTCGCCGACACCCGTCGCTTGCGCTTCCACTTCTGTGATGGGCGCTTTCGTGAACAGATACGTCTCGAGCTCCTCGTCGAACTCGGGAACCTTGCGGCGCAGCCATTCGATCAACATGCAGGCGTGTTCGATCTCCTCGTTGCGGTTGTGGATCATGATCGCTTTGACGGAATCGTCTTTCGTCACATCGGCCCTCTGGTTGTAGTAGTTGATGGCTTCCAACTCCTCCATCAGGCTCGTGACCACCTTGTCGAAATCGCGCGCGTCGCTCGACAGCTCCGAATACGGTTCATAGTAGGCCATTACACAATTTCCTCCTCTCGTATCGGTACGTATGGTGAAATTTCGTCTTGTGTCGGTCGCCCCATTTTAACAAGAGAAACGCATCTCGACAATAAACATAAATACGCGAGACATACGGTAAGAATACGGTTCGTCGTGTGGGCGAATCGTCATATGCTTACTTATAAGGGCATGTTCGTTGCCCTCAAGACCGGACGAGAGGAAGGTGACATTCGCATGAACAACGCCGTGTACAAGCTAGAACGCCCCACCAACGAGCCCGCGCGCGACTACCTGCCGGGCAGCGAGGAGATCGCATCGCTTTTGGAGGAGATCAAACGCCAGAGCGCCACGACGGTGGAGATCCCGTTGATCATCGGCGGCAAGGAGATCCGCACCGGCGACACCGCCGACGTGGTCATGCCGCACGATCATCGCCACAAACTCGGTTTTTTCCACAAAGCGGGAGTGGATGAAGTTCGCATGGCCATCGACTGCGCGCTCGAAGCCCGCCGCCAGTGGTCTCTGCTTTCATGGGAAGAGCGCGCGGCCATCGCTTTGAAGGTCGCGGAACTCGTCAGCACGAAATGCCGGGATCTGCTCAATTCCGCGACCATCTTAGGGCAGAGCAAAAACATCTGGCAGGCCGAGATCGACGCCGCGTGCGAAACGGCCGATTTTTTGCGCTTCAACGCGTACAACGCGTCCGAACTTTTCAGTGCCCAGCCGGTGCAGTCGTTTAAAACCATGAATCGCGTCGAATACCGCCCGCTCGAGGGATTCGTCTACGCGGTGACGCCTTTTAACTTCACCGCCATCGCCTGCAACCTCAACATGGCCCCGGTCGTCATGGGCAACGTCACCGTGTGGAAACCCGCCACGACGTCCATCCTTTCGAGCTACTACCTGATGAAGATCTACCAGGAGGCGGGACTGCCGGACGGTGTGATCAACTTCGTACCGGGAAGCGGGTCGGCGATCAGCGACGCCGTCCTGAAGCACCCCTATTTCGCAGGCCTGCACTTCACCGGTTCGAGCGAGACGTTCACGGCGCTGTGGCGGCAGATCGCGGACAACCTGCAACACTATCGCTCCTACCCACGCGTCGTCGGCGAGACTGGCGGCAAGGATTTCATCTTCGCCCATCGCTCGGCGGACCTCGACGAACTCGCCACGGCCATCGCCCTGGGCGCTTTCGAATACCAAGGCCAAAAATGCTCGGCCGCCTCGCGGGGCTACATCCCCCGCTCGATCTGGCCGCAGCTTCGGGAAAAACTGCTCGACCGCATGTCGCGCATCCGCATGGGCGACCCCGCCGATCCCAAAAACCTGATGGGCGCGCTGATCGACGAAAAATCGTTCGACGGAATCGTCTCGCACATCACGGCCGCTCAAAAGTCGCCCGATGTCGAGCTCTTGTTCGGAGGCGAATACGACAAATCCAAGGGATATTTCGTCGAGCCGACGCTGTTGCTTTGCGAGGACCCGCATTACGTCACGATGCGCACGGAGCTTTTCGGCCCCGTCATGAGCCTCACGCTCTACGACGACGACCGATATGAAGAGACGCTGAAATTGTGCGACGAGACGTCGCCGTACGGACTGACCGGATCGATCTTCAGCCAGGACAAATACGCCGCCATGACCGCCTGCAGCGCGCTACGCTACGCGGCGGGGAATTTTTACCTCAACGACAAAACAACGGGCGCGATGGTGGGGCAACAACCATTCGGAGGATCGCGCATGTCCGGCACGAACGACAAAGTGGGCAGCGTCTTCAACCTGATCCGCTGGATCAGCCCGCGCGCTGTCAAGGAACATTTTTTGCCTCCGCGCGATATCGTCTACCCCCACATGACTTGAAATCCTCACGCCGCGCGGGGCTTTTTCCGTAAAAAAACGTAAAAAGCCCCGCGCTTTCTTATACTATAATGAGCCGATCAAGGGGGTTTTTGCCATTATCAACGTCAAATCGCTCAAACTCGCTTTCGGCGAACACGTCATCTTCGACGACATAGACTGGTTTTTGACGAACCGCTCCCGCGTCGGGCTCGTCGGCGACAACGGAGTGGGCAAGACGACGCTCCTTCGCATCCTCGCCGGCCAGGCCGAAGCGGACTCCGGCAGCGTGGAGATCGCCAAGGGGATCAAAACCGGCTACCTGCCGCAAGACCTCGTCGAGCTCGAAGACATTCCGATCTTCGACCACCTCCGGCGATGCGCCGGGCTCGCCGAGATGCAAAACGACCTCGCCGACCTCGAAGACCGTATTACGCGCAGCTCGCCCGATTCGCGCGAACTCACGGCGTTGCTGGCCGAACACGAACGCCTGCAGCGGACGTTCGAACACGCCGGCGGCTTCGAATTCGAACCGGCGGCACACAAGGTGCTGCACGGCCTGGGCTTCAAAATGGGCGACGCTTATCGTAGCTGCGCGGAGTTCTCCGGCGGATGGAAGATGCGCATCGCGCTCGCGGCGCTGCTGCTCGCCCGCCCGGACGTTCTGCTGCTCGACGAACCGACGAACCACCTGGACAGCGAGAGCATGGAGTGGTTCGAAGGTTGGCTGCGCGACCACCGGGGGGCGCTTGTTTTCGTCTCGCACGACCGGCGTTTCCTCGAAAAAATGGCGACCGAAATCGCCGAGCTCGCGCGCGGCAGACTCACGACCTACTCGTTCGGATACGATAAATACATCGTCGAGAAAGCCGCGGCGCGCGAACGCCTCCAACAGACGATCGAAGACCAAAAAGAACGCATCGAACAGATCCAGCGCTTCGTCGATCGCTTCCGCTACAAATCGTCGAAGGCGACCCAGGTTCAAAGCCGCATCAAGCAGCTGGAAAAAATGGAGATTTACGAACTGGACGGCCTGGGCAAAGAAGTGTCGTTTCACTTTCCCGAGGCGTCGCGCAGCCATTACGACGTGCTCAAGGGCATCGATCTGGCCAAACAATACGGCGACGTCACGGTCTTTGGCGGCGTCGACCTGGAGATCCACCGGGGAGAAAAAGTCGCCCTCGTGGGCGTCAACGGCGCCGGCAAATCGACGCTGCTTCGCCTTCTAAGCGAAACGGAAAAGCCGACGAGCGGACACATCGTCGTGGGCGAGCGCGTCAAACGCGCCTACTTCTCGCAAGAGAGCGCCCAAAACGTCGACTACGCGCGCACGATCTGGGGTGAGGCCACGAACTGCGGCTCAAAGCTCTCGGAGGTCGAGCGCCGCAACTTGCTGGGGGCGTTTCTTTTCAGCGGAGACGACATCCACAAACCGATCTCCGTGCTCTCGGGCGGCGAAAAATCGCGCGTGGCGCTCTTCAAGCTGCTCTTATCGGACGCGAATTTTTTGATCCTCGACGAGCCCACGAACCACCTCGACATGAACACGAAGGAGCTCTTCCAGAAAGCGTTGCTGCAGTACACCGGTACGCTGCTGATCGTCTCGCACGACCGCTCGTTCCTCGACGATCTGGCGGATCGTGTGATCGAAATCCGCGACGGACGGCTGTTCGATTACCCCGGTAACTACTCCTGGTTCATCGAGCGTCGCGAAAAACGGGAAAAAACGGAAAAAGAACTCCGCGAGGCGGGTGAATACGCATCGAACGGAAACGGGGGCAAGAAAAAAAAGCCCATCGGCCCCGAGGGAATCGTCGAAGCGTTTTACCAAGAGGCCCAAAACGCCCGCGACCAAAAGCGCCTCGAAGCCGACGAACGCAATCGCCTTCATCGTCTCCGCAAGGCGATCCTCCACGAACTCTCCCCGCTCGAGTCGTTGATCGAATCGCACGAGACGCGGCGCGAAGAAATCGACTCGGCCCTTTGCACACCCGAAGGAGCGGGGAACTCCGAACTCATTCAGTCGCTCATGGTCGAGCGCAGCGAGATCGAATTGCAGCTTACGCAACATTACGCCCGCTGGGAGGAGCTCACCGAAGCGCTCGACTCCGTGCGGTAAAACGCGCTTTTTCGCTTATTCACTTAGGCGCTTTCAAGCGCCAGCGCAATCTCCTCTTTCACGCTCTCCGAGCGCTCGCTCGACGCGTAGCGCACGAGAATTTCTTTCGCCTTTGCACCGCCAATCCGCCCGAGCGCCCAAGCTGCGTGCACGCGGACCATCTCTTCGGGATTTCCCATCGCGGCGGCAAGGTCGGGGACAAACGCCGCGTCACACGTGTTGCCTATGGCGACCGCCGCGTTGCGTTGAAAATACTTCGGTTCCCTAAGATAGTTGTACATGATCGGGCGCACGCGCGTCTCGAAGAAATCGCCCTCCATACGAAGCAGCGCACTTAGCGTCATCTCCTTCGCAATTTCGAGCAGAAGCGGGTCTTCGGGGAAAACGCCTCTTACTTTTTTCTGATTTCGCGGGCACGCCTCCTGGCAAAAATCGCAGCCGTGGACGCGCGTTCCCATCTGCTCGCGAATATCGCGGGGGATGACGGGCGTGATGCCGCACCCCGCGCCCTCCTGCGTCTTCCAGGCGTTAAACGCCAGGCACTTGCGCGGGTTCAACTTGAACGGCTCGTAGATCGCTTTCGTGGGACAGGCGTCCATGCAGGCACGGCAACCAGCGGGACATTTATTTTCGAGCGTCGGGGAGTCGACATCGAGCTCCTTGTCCACCACGAAGGCATAAAGCACGATGAACGAACCGATCCCGTCGGCATACGCGAACGTGTTGCGCCCGAATGTCGTCACACCGGCGCGGGCTGCCGCCGCGCGCATGGGGACGTACATGTCCGCGTCGACCGCACAACCGTTCGCGCGTAAAAAGTCACGCATCAACCCGATCCGTGCGCCATGGATATGCGTGGGGCGGGGCATGTAGGCCCTCGTCTGATAGACGCGGCCGATCATCGACGAAAGCGACCGCGGAAAATCGCGCTGCGCGTAGTCCAAGGCCGCGACGACGATCGATTTCGCCTCCGGCATGATCTTCTTTGGCGTCGTCCCCAAAAGCGGCTTGGCGGGGTTCGCCAGGTGAAAATCGTAATAATCTCCTCTTGAAAGCAATTCAGCCGCGTAGTCCGAAAAATCTTCCGCGTCCGTCACCCCGACTCGGCTAAAACCGATATCGAGACCGTATTCCTTGATCTGGCGCGCGAGCGTCATGCGTCACTCCCCTTTTCCCAATAAACGAAATTTTTCCCCTCACAGGGTCTCCAGCGCTTCGAGCAAACGCGTCAACTGTTCGACGTTTTCTCCTCCCACTCGTTCCTCCAGTTCAGCCTGCGCTTTTTCCCACAAAGGTCGCGCTTCCTCAAGCTTTTGCACTCCGAACGATGTAACGCGCATCTCGCGATTGCGACTCTTAGGGGGGGACGCGTCATCCACGTAACCGGCGTCAAAGAGAGGTCTGAGCGAGCGAACGAGCGTCGTCCGTTCGAGTCCCGTCCGTTCTGCCAGCTGGCTCACGCTGCACGGCTCGGCCCGTCGCAGGTTCACGAGTAGCGAATACTGGTTCACCGTGAGGCCGCTTCTTTTCAGTTGGTCATCGTAAAAAGCGGTCACCGCATCGGTTGCACGCCGCAGATTGATACAGTGGCAGATACTTTTCGTCCGCATCGCCTTTGTCATAA
>JAVBRL010000046.1:0-11861 GCA_031547985.1 Synergistaceae bacterium | reverse complement strand
GACGCGGCTGCAATCGTGTCGCCGTCGAGCGTGATCCGCGCCCCGTTAGTGCCCGCGCCCACGATCGTGAGTTTTTTGTCCACGATCAGGATCTGCTTTTCCCCGGCCTGCCGCGTGATATTCTCCGTGATGCGGATCTCGTCGCCCGTCGCCGCGCGGCCGATGTCGCGGCTCAACGTCGCCCAGCTCCCATCGCTCACCGTGATCGTCGCCGCCTCCGTGCCCACCGCCGACAACAGCAGCAGCGCCAACAGCAGCGCGAAAACCCCGAATCGCCTTCCTGTTCGCAAAACGCCCATCGACGAACCCTCCCCTTTTTCTAATGCCGATTATCGACATTTTAGCATCCTTTCGGCAAAGCTTAATATCAAGTCCATTCATTTCTCACCCCAACAATGCGAATGAAAACATTAATCAAGCGGGGCTTTTCTCAAGATTTCTTGTACTTCACACCCGCGAAAAAAATAAAAACAAGCCATGACAAGCGCTCGCGCGAAAACGACCGCTCGAAAAATCTTTACTTTTCTTGTACTTTGGGGGGCAGGGCTCTCTGCTGTCATTGCGAGGAGAGCGGCATAGCGCCCGACGTGGCAATCCTGCCTCTCGCCGTTACTCGCAGGCAAAGCAAACAAAGATTGCCACGTCGGCTACGCCTCCTCGCAATGACAGGCGAAAAACCTTCTCTCGAAAATTTCTTCGAGAAATTTTCAAAATCTGGTTGCGTTTCGCGACATGTCCGCGCAGTTTATATAAGTAGAGACGTCTCGCTTTTATGAACCACCCGCGCCCATTCCATCCGTATCCGCGCGCGCAGATGACCCGTTGCAACAAGCCAAGTTTCACCCGTAACGAACGCAACAAAACGTAATAAAATGCTCCAAAACACAAAAAAATAACGCAACACCCCCCTAAACCCAAGCGACCGAGAATTTTTGGCGCCGCGCATGAGCAAGCCATGCGTGCGTGCCAAAAAGACTCGGTCGTTTGGGTGTTGCGAGGGTCAAAGGCCTCCTTCCGTCAGCGCTTCGCGCTGCCACCTCCCTCGTCAGGGAGGCAAATAACCTCGACATGGGACCTTTTCCCCGTCGCCCCGGTACTTTGCTGTCATTGCGAGGAGGGCGTTTTTCGCCCGACGTGGCAATCTTGTTTTTCGCCGTTGCCTGCAAGCCAAGCAAACAAAGCAAACAAAGCAAACAAAGATTGCCACGTCGGCTACGCCTCCTCGCAATGACAGATAAAAAAATTACCGGGGAGACCCATTCGATCCCCCCGGCGACAAATACGGTTCCTTGCCTTCCTGACGAGGAAGGTGACAGCGCGAAGCGCTGACGGAAGGAGGCCTCTAACGCACCTCCACCTCTACTCCTGCACCGTCACTTTTTCGCCGTCGTTCGCAAACACTCTTGAACACCAGTTCCCATATGTTAAACCGTAGGGACCTCCGGCATGTAAGGGACGCCGGGGCAAAGGTCTACTCCCCGGAAAGGGGGTGAACGATACGCGCCATGCGTAGACGGAAACCCTCGGGTAGCAAAAGGGAGAAGGCCCCTATCCCAAGGATTCACCTTCTCCCTTACCTAAACGCGGTTTCCTTCGTTAAGCTTGCCCTAGAGTGTATCAGACTCTTGGTCGACTTATGGAAGGCCCGCTAATGCCCGAGGGCATTGTAGCACACGGGGCGCCCACCCTACAAGGCGCCTCGTACCTTCCGCCTACTCCTGCACCGTCACCTTCTCGCCGTCGTTCAAGTTGTTTCCGCCGAAGACGATCACTTTTTCGCCCGGGGCGAGGCCCTCGGTGATTTGGATTTCGTTGCCTTGGCGCACGCCGGTTTCGACGTTACGCAGTTTCGCCACGCCGCCCTCCTCGACGAAGACGTGATACCCCTTTTCGTTGGCGTGCAAGGCGCTTTGCGGCACGAGGATCGCGTTTTTGAACTCGCGCTCGACGAGCGAGGCCTGGCCGAACATGCCGGGGCGCAGGCGATTGCCGGAGACGGCGTTGTCGAGCTCCACCTCCACGGCGCTCGTGCGCGTCGACGGGTCGACGTACGGATCGATGCGCGTCACCGTGCCCTGGAATTCTTCTTTAGGCAGCGCATCGAACCGCAAAAACACGGGCATGCCCGGCTTGACGACGAAGATTTTCGACTCGGGGACGCGCAACGTGGCCTTGAGCTTGCGCAGGTCGGCGATGTCGACAATCGGCAGGCTGGGCGAGATCATGGCGCCGGGCGTGAGCGAGTAGTCGTTCAGGACAGTGCCGTCGATCGGCGAACGCACGATGTAGTCCATGCGGTTGGATTTCACGCGCGTGAGCTCGGCGGCGGCCTGGCGCTCCTTCGCGAGCGCGGCGTTGTAGTTGGCCCGCGCGCTGCGGTACGCCGTTTCGATCGTGTCGTACTGCTGGCGGGTGCTGAAACCCTCCTTCACGAGGCGCTCGTAGCGGTCGAGGTTCGTCTTCGCGTTCATCATCTCGGCGTTCGCCCGCTCGGAGTCGGCTTGGGCCGACGCGACCTGAGCCTCCGTGGAGCCGATCAGCGCGTCCTGCTGATCGTGTTCGAGCGTCGCGACCATCTGCCCGGCTTTCACCCGATCCCCCTGCTTGACGTGAAGGCGCTCGAGCCGCCCCGTGACTCGCGGAAGCATGCGCACGCGCGCGATCGCCTCGATCGACATGTTCTGCACGAGGTTTTCGCGCGCGGTCCTGTCGGCCGCCACAACGGCCGTTCTCACGAACGCGGGGAGCGCGCCGGGCGCGCTCTGCGGCTTGGCGAACGAATCGCTCAGCCGGTAAACGCCGAGGGCGGCCATGGCCAAGGCGACCACGGCGAAGATGAAGGCGCTTTTCTTGCGGGGCATTTTTATCTGTTTGAGCGGTTTCATCAGAACGTCCTCTCCTCGATCCAGCGGATCGTATCGCCTTCGGTGACCTTGAGAGCGA
This sequence comes from Synergistaceae bacterium, assembly GCA_031547985.1. Lineage (GTDB taxonomy): Bacteria > Synergistota > Synergistia > Synergistales > Synergistaceae > JAVBRL01. The sequence goes on along the minus strand of JAVBRL010000046.1, from coordinate 8,918 downwards.
TGACGGCGATCATGTGGTTGTAAAGCGAGCGGTAGTACTCCAGCCGGCTTTCCGTCAGCGACGACTGCGCGGCCAATAGGTCGAGCTGCGGCGTCACGCCCTCCTGAAAACCGATCTCCGCCAGGCGCAGCGTCTCCTCGGCCAGCTCGAGCGCCTGGCGCGCCGACTCGAGATGTTGCAGCGTCGTTTCGATCTCCGTCCAGGCGGTTTCGACGTTCGACTTGATGTCGAGCACCTTCTGGGCGAGCGAGATCTTGTCCTGCTCGATCACAGCCGTCTCGTGGATCACGTTCCCGCGCGTCATGCTGCGGTCGAGGATCGGCACGGTGATCGACAACTCCGCACGCCACGTGTCGCTGCCCGTGTCGCGGTTGCGGTACGGATCGAGATAGCCGGTGGACGCCCCGAGCGCAACTTTGGGGCGCAGGCCGCTGCGTGCGATCTCGATCTCGTTCGCCTGGTACGCGACCTGCTGTTCGAGCACCCCTTTGTCCGCGCGATGGGCCATCGCGAACGCGAGCGATTTGTCGCGGTCTCCCGCAATTTCGATCACCTGGAGCTTGCCCGACACCTTGCGGCGATGTTCGGGCGGAATCGCCATGTAGTTCATCAGCGAAATGGTGGCCGCCTCGTAAAGCCCCCGCGCCGTGCTCAGGTTCGCCCGGTTCGTCGCCAGCTGTTGCGACGCGCGGATCACTTCGAGCCGGTTCGCGAGGCCCACCTCGCTCATCTTCATGACTTCCTTCAAGTGCAGCTCCGACGTGCGGATAGCCGATTCTTCCGTCTCGATCCGCCGCTCCTGCAGCAGCACGTTGTAAAAACGCGCGAACAGCTCGCCCGCCGCCCGGTTTTCACCGTCGAGCAGCATGAAGTCGGCGATCGACTTCACCTGCGCCGACTGGCGGCGAAGCGCCGAGTTGCGCCCGCCGGAGTAGAGCGTCTGCGAGAGCGTCACACGTGCCGTCCGGTTGTCGGTGCGGTCCGAGCCGTCGGTGGTCTGCGGCTCGCGCTGGTCGTCGAGCGAGCCGTAGATGCCGACTTCCGGCGTCAACGTACCGTCGGCCTGCAGCTTGAACGCGAACGCCTTGGCCGCCTCCTGCCGCAGCGACAGGAGCAACGAGTTGCGCTTGAGCGCGATGTCGATCGCCTCTTTGAGGTCGAGCGAACCCGCCTCTCCCGCGAACGCATACCCCCCAGCCAACGTGAGAAAAAGTGCCCCAAGTATCAAAATCGAGATCTTACGCATCGTCGTCATCTTCGTTCACTGCGCCTCGCCGGCGCCGTTGCGGAGCGAGCGGCTCCCCCCCGCGCGCAAGTAAGCACGGAAGCGATGCACCCGGTTTTTCGCCCGGTCGGCCAGGTCGTCGAACACGAGGTACAGCACCGGAATCACGAGGAGCGTCAGCACCGTCGACGTGAAAAGCCCGCCGATAACCGCCACGGACATGGGCTGGCGCACTTCGCCTCCTTCGCTCAGGGCGAGCGCCACGGGCATCGAGCCGATCATGGTCGACACCGTCGTCATCAGGATGGCGCGCAGCCGCAGCGGCCCCGCCGTGACGACGGCCTCGAGCTTGTTCATGCCGCTCGCGCGAAGCTGGTTGATGAAGTCGACGAGCAGTATCGCGTTGTTGACGACCACCCCCACGAGCAGGATGATGCCCATGAAGCTCATGACGCTGATGCGAAGCCCCATCAGGGCGAGCATGCCGAACGACCCCGCCGTCATCAACGGCAGCGAGAACATGACCGTGAACGGATGCAGAAACGACTCGAACTGGATCGCCATCACCATGTAGACGAGCAGGATGGCGAACACGAGCGCGGTCGTCATGTAGCGGAAGCTGTCCTTCATGCTCTCCGTGTCCCCGGCGGGGACCATGCTGTACGTTCCGTCCTGCGGGGCGTATTTGCGGAAGACCTGCTCCATGATGGCGATCCCCTCGCCGGGCGAAATGCCATCCACGTTGGCGCCGATCTGCAGCGAACGCTGCCGATTGTAGCGCTTGATCACGTTGGGGGCCATGCCGATCGAGCTCGTCACGAGACCGTCGACGCGGATGACCTGCCCACTTTCCGTGCGCACGAGCGTGTTGAACACTTTATCGGGGTCGTCGCGTCCCTCGGCGTCCGCCCGGATGCGGATGTCGTAGCGATAGCCGTCCTCGTTGTAGGCGCCGCTTTTCGTGCCGCCGAACCACGCCATCAGCTCGTCGGAAAGGTCGCGCACGTTCACGTTGAGGTCGTCGGCGAGCGCGCGGTTGAGCTCCAGGTTGATCCGCGGCTTGTTCATCTGCAGGTCCGTCGTGATATCCACGAGGCCACGCGCGTTTTCCGCCAGATCTTTTTTGATCATCTCGCCGATCTGGGCGAGCGACTCGCTCGTGGGCCCCTGAATGACGAGCGTGATGTCCGATCCGCCCCACGTCCCCATCTTCAAGTCGACGTCGCGAAACGCGCCGAGTTTTCGGCGGAGCTGCCCCATGATCACGCTCGCGCGGTCGCGCTTGCGGCGCTCGATCAACTCGATGTTGATCGTCGCCTTGTAGATCTCGGATCCCGAACCACTGCCGACGAACCCGTACGTGTACGCGACGCGCGGGTCCTGCTGGATCACGTCGACCATGTCGCCGACGACGCGCCCCGTCACCTCGAGCGACGAATCGGCGGGAAGCTCCATCTCGACGCGAAGCCGCCCCTGGTCGTCCGTGGGGAAAAACTCCGAGCCGAGCGTCGTCGCGAGCCACAGCCCGCCGACAAAGAACAAAAGCGCGACGCCGAGAACGGTCTTGCGATGCCCCACGGCATACCCAAGAGCCCCTTTGTAGCGCGCCTCGAGCCATAAAAACGGCCGTTCCAGCGCCAGCTCGACCCACCCGCGTTTCTGGCGACCGAGGATGCGGGAACAGAGGAAGGGCGTCAAGGTAATGGATAAAAGCAGCGAAATGGCGATCGTGGTCGAGACCGTCACACCGAACGAGTTGAAAAAGCGCCCCATCATGCCACCCATGAACGCCACCGGGATGAACACGGCGAGCGTCGTCGCGGCACCGGCGATAACGGCGAAACCGACCTCCGCCGTTCCGTCCTGGGAGGCGCGAAATGCGCTCTTGCCCATCTCGCGGTGGCGGGAGATGTTCTCCATCACGACGCTCGTAGCGTCGACGACCATCCCCACGGCGAGCGACAACCCCATCATCGACATGTTGTTGATCGTGATCCCCATCCAGTACAGCACGGAGAGGCTTCCCAAGAGACAGACCGGAATCGTGATGACCGCGACGAGCGTCGCGCGCATCGTCCGCAGGAAGGCGAACATGATGACGGACGTCAGGCAGACGGACAGGACGATGTCCCAGAAAACACCATTCATCGAACGCAGGATGAAGCGGGCCGTGTCCTGCACGACGAGAAGCGACGTCCCAGGCGGCGCGATGTCGTTGAGCTGTTCGATGCGGGACCGCACTTCGCGCGAGAGCGCCACTTCGTTGGCCCCTTTTTGTTTGCGCACGAGCAACAGCACCGTCTCTTTGCCCTCGTAGACCGTTCCGGTGCGCCGGTCTTCGAAGCCGTCTTCGATCCGCGCCACGTCACGCAGGCGGATCACCGCCCCGCTTCGATAGGCGACGGGAAGATAGGCTAGCTCCGCGACGGATTCGTACTCCCCCTGGAGGCGAATGCCGTACTCGCGGGTCCCCGTTTCGATGCGCCCCGCCGGCAGTTCGACGTGCTTGTTGTGGACGGCGTCTTTGACGTCCTTCGCCGTGAGACCGTACGCCTCGAGGCTGTCCGTGTTGACCCAGATGCGGATCTCGCGGTCGCGGAAACCCACGAGCTGCACACCGCCGACGCCGCGCGCCGTCTGCAACCTCTCGGCCACGACCTTATCGACGAAGCGCACGACGGTCTTCATGTCGGTGCGGCCGTCGTTCTTCACGGCGATGTTCATGATCGGGCGATTGTCGGGGTCGTACTTGTCGACCTGCGGGTCCTCGCATTCGTCGGGGAGCAGGTTCGTCGCCATGCTCACCTTGCCGCGCACGTCGGCCGCCGCGAAATCGATGTTGCGGTCGAGTTCGAACTCGACGACGATCACCGACCGCCCCTCGTACGAGCTCGAGGTGATGTTCTTGATCCCTTCGATCGTGTTGATCCGCGACTCCAGCACGTCGGTGACGTCGTTGTCCATGATCGCGGGGCTCGCGCCCTCCATGATCGTCCGCACGACGACGATGGGGAACTCGACGTTCGGCATGCGCGCGACGCCCATGTTCATGTAGGAGTACGTGCCGAACACGACCAGGGCGATCGTACAGATGAGGACCGTTACGGGGCGGCGCAGGGAAACTTCGGTGATTTTCATTTAAGAAGAGAAAATATTTTTGCAGGGAGCAACGCTCCCTGCACCCTTTTCATCACTGCCTTACAGCTTTTGCAGCTCGTCCAGGCGAGCTTGGATCGTGTCGATCTCCGTTTGCAACGCCGCGAGCTGCTCGTCGAGCTTCTGCTTGTCCGTGCGAAGTTTCGCCATGCGCTTGATCAGGCGGTCGGCCTCCGCGCGCGCGGCGGCGCGTCCCGCGGCGAGCTGCTTCGAATCGTCGCCGGGAATGTTCCAAACGAACTGAATGTCTTTTCCTGCAGTCGTATCCCCAATAGATCCGGAGATGTCCACGCGAACCATTTTCGCACCCTCAAGCAGCGGCTTACCCGATTTTTCGTCGTACCGAGGGAAGAAAGCAAGGCCGTCGCGCTTGCCCTGCAGCTTGAAATTGAGGCGCGTATCGTACTCCACCGGCTTGTAGTCCTTGTTGCCGATGCGCAGGGTGACGAACGAATCGAACGGCGCCATGTGAAGCGACGGCCCGTAGTTCTCGAACTCGAAAAGGACCGGGATGAATTCCTCGAGGCGCAACGTCTGCAACAGTGTGTACTTGTAGTCCTCGCGCTCGTTGGCCGTCCAGAGGTTCTTCTCGGCCTCGGCGTCGCAAAGCGCCTCGATGTATTCCGCCGAATAGTACGTCACGTGGACCGTAAGGCTCGCTCCTTGATCTTTGAACTCACGGTACTGCGACCATTTCTGCAGGATCGAGTCGTACTTCGACGCCGCCGCGAGGCTGACCGAAGGCACCAACAGGCAGGACAGAGACAAAAGCGCGCACAGAATCCATTTTTTCATCGGCGATTCTCCTTCTGGTTCAAAAAATTGATCGACACGCAACAGTCTATCACGAGAAAATCCTTTTCCGTTACCCGTAAAACTGCGCACAAAAAACGGAGGGTATCGCCTCTTATAGGCAATCCCTCCGCGTAAAAACAATCTGGCCGGGCACGCGGCATTCATCTTTTGGGGTCAAACGGTCCTTCATTTCCCAAAGTTCCTCCTCATCATCAGGCAGTCTGCCCAAAGGAAAACATCCCTTCAAGGAGAAAAAATCCTCTGACTTGTTCCATGCAACATCATTTTCCATCTTTCACGCCCCCCTGAATAAGTATGCCAAGCTCATACCGGCACGTCAACAAAAAAAGAGGTCCCCGAAGGGACCTCTTTTTTGTGTGTCTGTTCTCGTCTAATTCTGGTTTAGAAGTTGACGAGCGTACGGAAACGGAACACGTTGTCGTTCTCAACGCGGTTGCCGTTCCGGTCGGTGACGGTGCTGCCGTTGCCGAGGTCGATGTAGTCATACATGATCTCGAACGTGATGGCGGGCGTGTAGCGGTAGGAAACACCCACCGTGTAGTTCTTGCCGTCATCCAGACCGTTCGTGTCGTAATCCATCTGCATGTAGCGCAGCCACGTGCTCCACTTGTCGTTCCACTTCTGACCCGCATAGGCGACCCAGTACTTGCTGGTGTTCGTGTTCAGCGGGCGGTTGCTCATCAGGTCGCCACGGTAACCCGCGTAACCCCAGTTCGTGCCGTCCCAGCCCTGGAAACCAGCGTTGCCGTACAGGTCGACGAACGCGTTGTCGATCTGGCCGTATTCGATCTTCAGGGTCGTGAACTTCAGGACTTCCTGGTTCGCGCGCGCGAATACACGCCAGTACTTCGGGGAATCCTCGTTGCCAGCGCGGATCGCATCATCGCCGAGGCTCTGTGCGTAGTAGTTACCGCCAACATAGATGTTGGGCGTGAAGTTGAACTTCAACCACGCGCCGTAGGTGAGGACGTCGCCGTCGTAGTCGCGGTTCGTGCCCTGATAGTTGTTCGGGGCATCGTCGGTGATGCGGAGGTAGCCCAGAAGACCGGCTGCGAAGTTCTCGCTGAACTGCGCGGAGAGCCACGCGTCAACACGCCAGTAGTCCGCCGGACGCAGGTTACCGAGCACGCTGTCGGCCACTTCTCTGCCATCGTCACGCGCCGCCAGGATCTTGAAGCTCGCCATGCCGAAGTCCTTCTCCCACATCATACCCGTGTAGCGCGCATCCTGGAAGAAGCTGTCGACTTCGTCGTCATACAGGCCCGCCGCGGCTTCCCATGCTGCCGGGAATTTACCAACCGTCAACTTGGAATCCCAGAACGCCTTCGTCTGAACGAAGAAGTGCTCCCAACGGATGTTCTCGCCGCCACCCGTTCTGTCGGCGTGGTCAACGTTCGATCCGATACGAGCCTGGAAGCGCGTATTCTCGTCGATCCGTTTGCGGATGAACAGGCGATAGTGGACCATACGGAACTCGTTCGAACCGCCGTAACCGTAGAAGGAGTTCGCCGTCGTGGAATCGCTGTTCTGACCGAAATGCGCGTCGAAACGCAGAACGCCAGCGAGGCTCCATCCGCCGATGTCCTTCTCGAGAATCGCGACTCTCTTATCGAGTTTGTCGACTTTCACGCCGAGGGCGTCCAGTTCGTCTTTGAACTCGATAACGAGTTTCTTCAGAAGCTCGACATCCTGCTTGCTCGCCTTTTCCATGTCAACTTTCGCGAGCGCGCGGGCGAGGGCCGAAGCCATCTCGTAACGCGTGGCGGGCTGTCTGCCCTTGTAGGAACCATCGGGATAACCGCTCAGAACGCCTTTCGCGGCGAGCTGCGCGACTGCGTCGTACGCCCAGTGGTTCGCGGGAACGTCCATAAACGGATTCGCCGCCGCGAAAGCCGGCGCCGAGATCGCAACGATCGCAAGTACTGCTACCAGTGCAAGAATCTTTCTCATTTTCAGATACAACCCCCTTGGTTGTGTTTGGATTTTTACGGCGCTCCAAACGCATCCCTCTTCGTCGCAAGGGGCCTTTCAATCGAAAGTGCAAGTTTCCTCGTTTCCTTGACACCTTCCCTCATGAAAGAACCTTCTTTACTAAAAAGAGATTTCTGCCTTGGAAGCGTCCGTCTTGATTTCCGCTCCCCCATTTTGGCAGGGGGTGTGCACCTCCTTCCTTCGCCATCCGGGATCTGTGCGGAAAATACAAGCGATTGAAACGCTTTCTCTATGTATGAGCCTGGGGCCCAACTGTCATAGAGCGCGCAAAAGAAACGGCTTGCGCAAAAGTACTATTACACTAGTCCGCAAAATACCCGATAACGCGACACTTGTCAAGAACCTCCCTGTGGCATTGCAGCCTGCGAGCTATTTTATAATCCCTCTAAAAGCTCACGATCGTGCGGAAACGGAAGATATTGTCGTCGTCGATGCGATTTCCGTTGCGGTCGCTGACGGGACTGTTGTTCCCCAAATCGACGTAGTCGTACATGAGCTCGAACGTGATCGCCGGCGTATAGTGGTACGAGACACCCACTGTGAAGTTCTTGCCGTCGTCGACGCCGCTCGTGTCGTAATCCATCTGCATGTAGCGGATGAACGTGCTCCACTTCTCGCTCCAGTCCTGTCCCGCGCGCACGATCCAGTATTTGCTCGTGTTCGTGTTCGCGGGGCGGTTGCTCACCAGGCCGCCCAAGCCCGGAAGGCCGTAGTTGAACGCGTCCGATCCCCAGAAACCGCCGTTTTCATAAAGGTCCACGAACGCATTGTCCATCTGGCCGTATTCGATCTTCAGGCTCGTGAACTTCAGCACTTCCTGGCTCGCGCGCGCGAACACGCGCCAATAGGACGGCCCGTCTTCGTCCCCGGCGCGGATCGCGTCGTCGCCCAAGCTTTGCTGGTAATAATTTCCCCCTACGTAGAGATGGGGCGTGAAGTTGTACTTCAGCCACCCGCCGTAGGTGTAGACGTCGCCGTCGAAGTCGCGATTCGTGCCGTTAAAGTTACCCGGCACGTCGTCCGTGAACACGAAATAACCCAGCAGGCCCGCGGAAAATTTTTCGCTGAACGTGAACGAAAGCCACGCGTCGACGCGCCAATCGTCGAACGGACGCAGAACGCCGTTCGCATCTTCGATCTCCATCCCGTCGTCGCGGCCGACCAGCAGTTTGAAATCGGCCATGCCGAAGCTCTTTTCGAACATGAACCCGACGTACTCCGTATCCTGGAAAAAGCCGTCCGTTTCGTCGTCGTAAAGCCCCGCGTCGTACTCCCAGAAAGGGGTGAACTTACCCACCGTCAGGCGCGAATCCCAAAACGCCTTCGTCTGCACGAAGAAATGCTTCCACCAGATCGGCTCGCCGCCGCCCGTACGGTCGGAGTGGTCGACGTCCGATTCGATGCGCGCCTCAAAGAACGTGTCGGCGTCTATTTGCTTGCGAATATAAAGCTGATAGTAGATCTGGCGGAACTCGTTCGAACCGCCGTAGCCGTAGAAGGAGTTGTCGTGCGTCGAGTCGCCGTTTTGCCCGAAATAGGCGTCGAACATCAGGCTTCCCGACAGGCTCCAGCCGCCGATGTCCTTCTCGAGAATCGCGACCCTCTGGTCGAGCCGGTCGACTTTCACACCCAGCGCATCCAGCTCGTCCTTGAACTCGATCACGAGTTTCTTCAGAAGCTCGACGTCCTGCTTGCTCGCCTTCTCCAGGTCGACTTTCGCGAGCGCGCG
>JAVBRL010000075.1:0-17586 GCA_031547985.1 Synergistaceae bacterium | reverse complement strand
CACCCCGCGCATGAGTGGACAGAGCCGTCGGCAGTTGTTGCAGTTGTAGAGGTCCCAGCCGCGGCCGGCTTGGAAGAACGAATGTTCGCGGCAGAGTTTCTGGTCGACGCTTCGCTCGCTGATCGCGCCCTGCGGGCAGTTTTTGCGGCAGTTGTCGCACCCCGGAGGGCAGGAAAAACCCTCCACGAGCGGGTCGGGTTCCAACTCCGCGTCGACCAGGACCGCCCCCAGGTAAACCATGTTGCCGTATTTTTTATTGATGAAGATCGTGCTGCGCCCCATGATGCCGAGGCCCGCCTGCACGGCCGCGTGCTTTAATGACAGGATGCCCTGGCCGTGCCTTCTTTCGGCGTCCCAGTGCAGGTAGGGGACGTCGGCGGGGACGATCGTGGCGTTGGCTCCGTGCTCCTGGCAGTAGCGCATCACGTCCATCGACAGGCGGTCGAGTTCCTCGTACATCTTGTAGGCCGCGTGCGTGTAGGGAATGGGATTTTCCGCCAGGATCGCTCCCGTGGGCATCTGCCGGAACATCACGACCACGCTTTTGCACGCGCCGAAGATGTCCGTGGGGCGAAAGCCCTCCGGCGCTTGCGTGAAGCGCTCGGCGGCGGCGACACCGCACCCCATGGCCCCGGCGGCCGCTGCGTATTCCTTCAAATCTTTCGAAACGATCATGACCGTTCCCCCTTGTGTGCTTTGTGCGCCTTGTGTGATGAATGCCTATCCTAGCATATTGACAGCCGCGCGGGGAGGGGGTACGAATAGGGCGGAGGTGGATTGAAATGTTCGTGTTCGCGGAAGATTGCAAGGTCGAAACGCTCGAAAACGGCGCCGTTCGGCGCATCAAAGGATATCTCGACGAGCTCATGATTGTCGAGCTCACGTGGCCCCAAAAGGGAGTGAAGGTCACTCCCCATGCGCACCCTCACAGCCAGAGCCTGTACGTGATCAAAGGTAGCTTCGAGGTCGACCTGGACGGCGAGAAAAAGATCCTTAAGGCGGGGGACTGTTGTTACATGAAACCGAACCAACCGCACGGCGTCGTCGTCCTCGAAGACGGCAGCGTGAACCTCGATATTTTCACGCCCAAACGGGAGGATTTTATTTCTTAAGTTCCGAGGAAATTTCTCGCTTACGTGTTCTTTCGTAAAGTTCTTTCCGCAAGACCGGCCATTGTTTGATGGCCGGTCTTGATTTTTGGTGTGGAAAGAGGATAAACTACAGCTTGTCGCGTAATTGCAACTTGGTTGCGTCTATTTCGATTCCATAGGAGGGAACAGCTTGAACAACGCGGTTTACAAACTTGAAAGACCGTCGAATGAACTTGCTCTCGATTATCGCCCTGGTAGTGAAGAAGCCTGCTTGTTGCGCGAGGAAGTCGAGCGCCAGCGGCGGATGCAGGTCGAAATCCCGATGATCATCGGTGGGAAGGAAATCCGTACCGGCAACGTATCCGATGTCGTCATGCCGCACGACCATGCGCACAAGCTCGGGCATTTTCATAAAGCCGGCAAGGCGGAAGTGGAGATGGCGATCGAAAGTGCGCTCGCCGCGCGAAGCGAATGGGCGTTGCTTTCGTGGGAGGAGCGGGTATCCATTGCGCTCAAGGTAGCGGAACTGATCAGCACGAAATATCGCTTCATGATCAACGCGGCCACCATGCTGGGGCAGAGCAAGAACATCTGGCAGGCCGAGATCGATTCCGCGTGCGAGATCGCGGACTTTTTGCGTTTCAACTGCTACAACGCGTCCGAGCTCTTCAGCGGGCAGCCCGTACAGTCGTTCAGCAGCATGAACCGCCTCGAGTATCGTCCGCTCGAAGGCTTCGTCTACACGGTGACGCCTTTCAACTTTACGGCCATCGCCTGCAACCTCAACATGGCGCCGGTCATCATGGGTAAAGTCACGGTGTGGAAACCGGCGACGACGTCTATTCTTTCGAGCTACTACCTGATGAAGATCTACCAGGAGGCGGGACTGCCGGGCGGCGTGATCAACTTCGTGCCGGGCAGCGGGAGCGTGATCAGTGACGTCGTGCTGAAGCACAAATATTTCGCCGGGCTGCATTTCACTGGTTCGAACGAAACGTTCAACACGTTGTGGCAGGAGATTTCAAAAAATATCCACGCGTATCGCTCCTACCCGCGGGTCGTCGGCGAGACGGGCGGTAAGGACTTCGTGTTCGCCCACAACTCCGCCGACCTCGACGAACTGGCGACCGCGATCGTGCTGGGGGCGTTCGAGTACCAGGGGCAAAAGTGCTCGGCGTCATCGAGGAGCTACATCCCAAAATCGATCTGGCCCGCGCTCAAGGTAAAACTGCTCGAACGGATCGCGAAAATCCGCATGGGAGATCCCGCTGACCCCCAAAATCTCATGGGGGCTGTGATCGACGAAAAGGCGTTTGATTTCATCGTCTCGCATATCGAGGCGGCGAAAGCGTCGTCCGACGTGGAAGTGCTCGCGGGCAGCGGGCACGACAAGTCCAAGGGGTATTTCATCGAGCCGACGCTATTGCTGTGCAAAGACCCGAAATACGCCACGATGGAGACCGAGCTGTTCGGCCCCGTCATGAGCCTCGCCGTCTACGACGATGACAAATTCGAGGAGACGTTGCGTCTCTGCGATGAAACGTCGCCCTACGGCCTGACCGGGTCGGTCTTCAGCCGGGACAAATACGCGGCGACGGCGGCCTGCCGGGCGCTTCGCTATGCGGCGGGGAATTTTTACTTGAACGACAAGACGACCGGCGCGGTCGTGGGGCAGCAGCCCTTCGGCGGATCGCGTGGGTCGGGCACGAACGACAAAGTGGGAAGCTCCTTCAACCTCATCCGCTGGATCAGCCCGCGGTCGATCAAGGAAAATTTCACTCCCCCCAAAGACGTTCTTTACCCCCATATGGGGTAAGTGAAAGGCGGGGCGGCTTTTTTTGTTTGTTTTTAAGCCGTCCCGCTTTTGTACACGCAGTCGATCAGCGTACCGTCGCGGTATTCGACGACGGCGACGATCTTGCTTTCGTCGACCGGTGGCAGCTCGGGCGTGCCGGTCATTTTTTCGACGCGCTCTTTGAGCTCGCGGATGTCGACGACCGGCAAGCGGGCCGCTCGCGCCGCGTCGAGCAAGTCTTTTCGAAGCGGGTTGATCAGGATGCCGCGTTCGGTGACGATCGCATCGACCGTTTCGCCCGGCGTCGTGACGCACGTTACGCGCTCTTTGATCGAGCAGACGCCGCCGCGAAACGACGGGGCCACCACGATGGCGAGGTTCGCCCCCGCCGCCGTGTCGCAATGCCCGCCCGAAGCGCCGCGCAACACGCCGTCGTTGCCCACCAGGACGTTGACGTTGAAATCGACGTCGAAATCGAGCGCCGCCAGGATCACGCAGTCGAGGTTGTGGACCAGGCAGCCGGCGTTGAAGGGGTTGGCGTAAAGCGACGGATCGATTTCGATGTGGCTGGGGTTGTTCGCGACCGATTCCGTCACCGCCGCGTCGAAACTCTGTACATCGAACAGCGTTTTGAAAAGGCCCGCTTCGAGCAGGTGCGACATGTGCCCCGAAATCCCTCCGAGTCCGAACGAGCCGACGACGCCCTTCGCTTTCATGTACGCCTCGAGGTAGACGGACACGGCGAGGCTCGCGCCCCCCACGCCCATCTGGAACGAAAAGCCCGGAGCGACGACGCCAGCGGCCTTCATGAGGGCGAACGTGTCGCGGGCGATCTTGAGGTCCACGGGGTTGCGCGTGATACGCGCGGCGCCGGTGGCGATCTTTTGGGGGTCTCCCAGGCTGGGGACGACGACGACCTGGTCGACGCGGTGCTGCGGGATCGAGATGTTGCGCGCGACGGGGTAGCCGACCAGGTTGTCCGTGACGGCGATCACGTGCCGCGCGTGCGCGGCGTCGCAGAGGGCGTAGCCGAGCGATCCGCAGGCCGACGGCCCCGAAGAGCCGCAGATGTTGCCCTGCTCGTCGCACGTCGGTGCGGCCAGAAAGGCGACGTCGATGCCAATCGATCCCTCTTCGATCGCGCGCGCCCGCCCGCCGTGCGAGCGGATCACCACGGGGATATCGGCCTCGCCGCTTGAAACGAGCCTGCCGAGTTCGCCCCGCACGCCGGAGGTGTAAAGCCGCCCGATGAGACCGCAGCGGATGTAGTCCGCCACGCAGTCGTGCGCGTCGGGGATCGAGCTGGGCGCGAACGTGAGGTTTTTAAAGCCCATGTTCTTCAAAAGTTCGAGCGTCATGGGGATCACGGCGTCGCCGTTTCGCAGATGGTGGTGGAACGAGATCGTCATGCCGCTTTCGAGCCCCGAGCGGCGGATCGCCTCTTCGAGGTTCGCCGTGAGTTTGCGGTGGCCGCGCGCGTAAGCGCGCAGAGGCGCGGATCTCCCAGGTACGGGTGTGAACGCCTCGATGCGCGCGAACGGGCCCGCGTATGGTTCGAAGCGTCCGGCGCCCGGCACCTCGAGCGGCACGCTGCGCCCGAGCGTGTTTTTCACTTGCTGCACCCGGTTCATAACGTCACGCTCCCTTCGTCGTCATAATCGTCGTAAAGCGCCGCCATCGCCACGACGTGCGCGGCGCGCGCCACGACGGGCGCGTCGACCATGCGGCCGTCGACGGAGACGACGCCTTTGCCGCGCGCGGCGGCTTCGCGCGCCGCCGATACGATCTTGCGCGAGCGCGCGAGCTCTTTTTCGCCGGGGCGAAACGCCCGGTGGATCGTCTCGATCTGCGCGGGGTGGATCGCCGCTTTGCCGGAAAAGCCCAGCTCGACGATCAATTGGCACTCCTCGAACAGTCCTTCGTCGTCGGTCGTATCGGTCCAGACGGTGTCGAACGCGTCGATGCCGGCGGCGCGAGCCGCCGTGACGACGCGTCCTCGGGCGTAAAGCAGCGCGCGTCCTGCGCGCGACTTCTGCGCGCCCATGTCGGCCATCAGGTCCTGCCCTCCCAGCGTGAGCGCCGCCACACGCGGCGAGGCGGCGGCGACGGCGTGGGCGTTTTCGATCCCCAGCGCCGTTTCGAGCATCGCATGCAGGCGCACGGTACCTGCGGGGAGCCCCGCTTCGCGTTCGATCGTCGTCACGAGCGCGTCGGCTTTTTGGATATCTGCGGGCTGTTCGCACTTGGGCAGGCGTACGGCATGCGGCGCGTGCGGTACGACCGCGCGCAGGTCGCGCTCGAAGTGCGGGCTTGCCGCCGGGTTGACGCGCACCGTGACGACGAGGCGGCCGAAGTCGAAGTCCTTTAAAAACGCGCTCACGAGGCGCCGCGCGGAGTCTTTTTCCGTCGGCGCGACGGCGTCTTCGAGGTCGAGCAGCACGCTGTCGGCGCCGAAGACAGGGGCGTGCTGCAGCATGCCGGGGGAGTCGCCGGGGATGTAGAGCATCGAGCGGCAGGGGTGTTTCGTTTTCGCCAAGTCGCGCGTCATGACGTGCCCTCCTCGCGTGCGTCGCTCGCTCGCTCGAGCGCCGTTTCGATCCGCGCGCGCAACGTGATTTCGAGCGCCCCTTGATCCTGGATCGCAATGCGCGCCGCCGTCACGCCCAAGCGCGCGAGCGCCTCGCGGGCGACGCGGGCGTTTCGCGCCGCGAACAATTTTCCGCCGGGTCCCGACGACTCGATCAGAGTCTCCCGCGACGGCGAAACCGTCACGAGACAATCCGACGACTCGAGCGTGCCCGCGCTGGCCGTTTTGACGATCACCGGTCGATCCCTCCTTAGAAGAAACGCGAAATTTAAAAAATCGATTTCGATCGCAAGGATATCACATCGCGCGTTTTCACGAGTGGAGGATGTCGATTTTTTTCGGCGGTAGCCGCGTGATGAGGCGTTTCGTGAGTTCGAGCAGGTCGAGCGCCGCGCCCGAGGGGCCGTTTCCGCGCCGGTAGGCGACGATCGTCTTGCGCATGAAGATCGGGTCGTCCACCGTGAAAAAGACCGGGTGCAAAAATGCCTCCTGCTTCATGCGGGCACCCGCCGTGTGCGTCGTGAAGCACAGGCCCAGCCCGGCGGCCGCGAGCGACGAGATCGTGTAGTGGCTCGTGAGCTGCAGGACGATGTCCATCTTGACGCCGTGGCGTTCGAGGATCTGCATGGCGATGCGGAACATCCCGCGGTCGGGCGTGAGCGTGAGCAGTTTTTCGCCGTTTAAGCATTGCGGCTCGAGGTAGTGCGGCGTCGTGAGGGAGTTCGTCGCCAGGTCGATGTGGCGGGCGAACGGGTGCGACGGGCTCGAGAGCAGGTAGATCGGGTGCTCCTCGACGATTTCGTAGTCGAGGTCGGGGGAGTGGACCGGCAGCGTGTAGATGCAAAAATCGATCGTCCTTTCGAGCATACCGCGCTCGAAGCTGTCGCTGTTGCCTTCGGCGATCACGATTTCGATGTCGGGGTGCGTGGCCATGAACTCCGGGAGGATCATCGGCAGCCAGGCCGAGGCGCTTTCGACCGGGATGCCCACGGTCACCTTGCCGCGCCGCCCCGTGGCGACATCGGACATCTCGCGTTCGAGCGCGTCCTGCGTGTAGAGGATCTTTTTGATCTCATCGACGAAGCGTTCGCCCGCGTACGTGAGGCGAAACGGCGTGGCCTCGCGGTCGAAGAGCGTGACGCCGAATTCTTCTTCCGCTTTTTTGATGGCCTTCGTCAGGGCGGGTTGCGAGATGTGCAGTTCCTCGGCCGCCTTGGTGAAATTCTTCGTCCGCGCCAGCGCGACGATGTACCGATAGCGATTGATATCCATGGGGGCCTCCCGGAAAAACCAAAAGTTATCGCGGTGATGACCAGAATGCATTGGACATTCCATCGCCTCTTATTCTACATTGAACGGAATCTATTCATCATATTTCCATAAAGGAGAACGAAAAAATGAAGAAGTCAACGCTTGTGATCATCGTCATCGTTTTGGCCGTCGGCGCTTTTTTCATGATGAACCGCTCCGGTAAGCCCGCCAGCCAGCCGGCCGCGCCAACCGCCGGGCAGCCCGCCGCCCAGGCGCCCGCAACTCCCGCGCGCGAGGATCTGATCTTCAGCATCAACGCTGACATCGTGGCCGTCGACCCGTCGCTGCAGCGTGACACGGTCTCCGGTATCGTCGTGATCCAGATGTTCGAGACGCTCGTGTTCAAAAACTCAGAGGGCAAGATCGAACCCGGCCTCGCCACGGAGTGGAAGATCGCGCCCGACGGCAAATCCGTCGAGTTCACGCTGCGCGAAGGCGTGAAGTTCCATAACGGCGACACGATGACGGCCGAGGACGTGGTCTTCTCGCTCAATCGCGCGATGAAAAGCAACCTCACGTCGACGGTGAGCGGCATGATGGAAAAAGCGGAAGTGACGGATCCCAAGCACGTCAAACTGACGCTCAAAGGCCCGTTCGCGCCGGTGCTCGAATGCGTGGCGGCGAGCGGCCTGTCGATCGTCAGCAAGCGCGCGGTCGACGAGCTGGGAGCGGACGGCTTCAAGAAAGCTCCCGTCGGTACCGGGCCGTACAAGTTCGTCGAGTGGAAAGGCGGCGAGAAGATCGTCGTGACCGCGTTCGACGACTACTGGAAGGGCAAGCCCGCCATCAAGGACGTGACGTTCCTCATCATGACCGACAAGTCGACGGCGGCGATCGCGCTGCAGAACAACGAAGTCGACGTGCTGTACGACCCCGCCGTGACGGATAAGGAAAAACTCTCGCACCTGGACAACGTCACGTTCTCGTCGATCGACAGCGCGGCGCTCTTTTACATGATCAGCTTCAACAACCAGAAGGGCCTCTTCGCCGACAAGCGCCTGCGCGAGGCCGTGGCGTACGCCATCAATCGCGAGGAGATCGTCGAAGGTGCGCTCGAGGGCGACGGCAGCCCCGTGCAGTGCCCGATCGCGCCCACGTGTTTCGGCTACGACCCGAACTTCGAGTTCTATCCGCAGAACCTCGAGAAGGCCAAGGAGCTGATGAAAGCCGCCGGGCACCCGAACGGCTTCAACGTCAAGATTCGCCTCAACCAGAGCTCGCTTTACACGAAGCCGGCCGAGGTCGTGCAGGCGCAGCTGCGCAAGATCGGCATCAACCTCGAGTTCGACCTGATGGAGCGTGCCACCTACCTGACGGAGATCTACGACAACATGAACTACGAGATCACGCTCTACATGTTCTCGTCGATCTACAACGATCCCGACTACATCTTCTACGGGCGCCTGTACAGCGGCAACATCGGCAACACGAACTACGCGAACTACTCGAACCCCGAGGCCGACAAGCTGATCCTCGAGGCGCGCACGTCTGTCGACATGGAAAAGCGCACGCAGATGTACAAGCAGCTTTCGGACATCGTCAAACGCGACGTGCCGTTCATCCCCTTGATGACGAGCGCCTCGAACATCGCGTTCAACGCGAAGCTCAAGGGCGTCGTGCCGTCGGCCAACTCGCTCTTTTACGTGTACGACTACTCCTGGAACAACTAAAAGCGTTTAAGGAATCGGTCGCTTGCGGGGAAGCGGCCCGGCTTCACAGGGCCCGCTTCCCTTTTTTATATAAAAAGGGGGAGGTGAAAATCCGGTGGGGGAATATATTTTCAAACGTTTGCTGATGATGATCCCCGTGATCCTGGGCATCTCGCTGATCATCTTTTCGATCATGAACCTGACGAAAGGCGACCCCGCCAAATTGATCCTGGGCGAAGGCGCCACGCAGGAGGCGATCGAACAGACACGCGAGGAGCTGGGGCTCAACGATCCGTTCGTGGTCCGCTTTTTCCGATACGTCTATCACGCCTCTTTCGGCGATTTCGGCAACTCGTACCGCACGGGCAACCCCGTGTCCAAGGAGATCTTCGCGCGCTTTCCCACCACGTTCTACATCGCCTTTTTCGGCATCGCCTTCGCGACGCTGGTGGCGATCCCCGTGGGCGTGATCTCCGCCGTCAAGCAGTATTCGATGATCGACGTCGGCACGACCATCGTGGCGATGCTCCTGACGTCGATGCCGGGCTTTTTCGTCGGTATGCTTTTGATTTTGGTCTTCGCGCTGATTTTGGGTATCTTGCCCGCGACGGGCATCAGCACGTACAAGCACTTCATCATGCCGTCCGTGGCCGTCGCCAGCGTGACGATGGCGAATTTCATCCGCATGACGCGCTCGACCATGCTCGAGGTGATCCGACAGGACTACGTGCGCACGGCCAAGGCCAAGGGCGCCTCGCCGCGCCGCGTGATCTTCACGCACTGCCTGCGCAACGCCCTGTTGCCCGTCATCACGGTCATCGGCATCAATTTCGGCGTGCAGCTCGGCGGCACGATCATGATCGAGGCCGTGTTCGCGATTCCCGGCCTCGGGACGTACATGATCACCGCGATCCGCCAGAAGGACATCCCCGCCGTCATGGGCTCGGTAATCTTCGCGGCCGTGATCGCGGGCGGCATCAACCTGCTGGTCGACATTCTCTACGCCTATATCGATCCCAGGATCAAGTCCCAATACGAACGCGTTTCGGGGTGGTTCAGCCGTGGAAAAAAACAGCGTGCTGTCTAACGGGGGCGACAGGATGAACGGGATAAACGGAATAAACGGAATAAATGGAACAAAAACCCCCAAAAAACGCGGACAGATCCAGATGACGTGGTTTCGCTTTCGCAAGAACAAGCTCGCGATGGCGGGGCTCGTGATCTTCGTGGTGCTGCTTTTCATGGCGCTCGTGGTCACGCTCTTTCAGGACTACGAAAGCGCCATCGAGCAGAACTTCAGCCAGCGCTACAAGACGCCCAGCTCCGCGCACATCTTCGGCACGGACCAGTTCGGCCGGGACGTCTTCATCCGCATGCTCTTCGGCGCGCGCATCTCGCTGCTCGTGGGGATCGCGACCGTGTCGGTCTCGCTCGTGGCGGGCTCGTTCATCGGCGCCACGGCCGGGTATTACGGTGGGCGGATCGACAACGTGCTGATGCGCATCATGGACGTCTTTTTGGCCATCCCCAACACGCTGCTGGCGATCTCGATCGTGGCGGCGCTGGGGCAGGGGATCACGAACCTGCTGATCGCGCTTGCCGTCTCGCAGGTGCCCGCTTTTGCGCGCGTCGTGCGCGCGTCGATCCTCACCGTGAAGGAGCACGACTACATCGAAGCCGCGCGCGCCCTGGGGACGAAAAACTCGCGCATCATCTTCCGCCACATCCTGCCCAACGCCATCGGCCCGATCATCGTGCAGACGACGCTCAACATCGCGCGCACGATCCTCAACATCTCGTCGCTCAGTTTCGTGGGGTTGGGGATCTCCCCGCCCACGCCGGAGTGGGGCGCGATGCTGGCCGACGCCAAAGCGCAGATGCTGCAGTACCCGCACCTGATCCTCATTCCCGGAGCGGCGATCGCCATCACCGTCATGTCGTTCAACCTGATCGGTGACGGCCTGCGCGACGCGCTCGACCCGCGCTTGCGGAACTAGGGAGGAGGGGGCGCGATGCAGGATTCGATCGAAGAAACGAAAAAAGAGAAAAATTTGCTTGAAATCGAAAATCTGAGCGTCATCTACAAGACGGACGAGGCCACGATCTACGCCGTCAACGACCTCGACCTGGAGATCGCCAAGGGCGAGACGCTGGGGCTGGTGGGCGAAACGGGCGCGGGCAAGACCACGACGGCGCTTTCCGTTCTGAAGCTCCTGCCGGACCGCATCGGCTTCGTGACGAAAGGCAAGATCTCGCTCGACGGGATCGACATCACGCGGGCGACGGAGGGCGAGATGCAGGCCGTGCGGGGCAACCTGGTGTCGATGATCTTCCAGGACCCGATGACGAGTCTCAACCCCACGATCACCGTGGGCGACCAGATCGCGGAGGTGCTGAAGCTCCACGACAAGCACGGCTCGCGCCAGGAGATCGACCGCAGCGTCGACGAGATGATGGAGCTCGTGGGCATCCCGGCCGGGCGCACGAGCGACTACCCGCACCAGTTCTCCGGCGGCATGAAGCAGCGCATCGTGATCGCGATCGCGCTCGCCTGCAAGCCGAAGCTGCTGATCGCCGACGAGCCCACGACGGCGCTCGACGTGACGATCCAGGACCAGGTGCTCGAGATGATGAACGGCCTGAAGGAAAAACTCGACACGGCGATGATCCTGATCACGCACGACCTGGGCGTCGTCGCGCAGACGTGCGACCGCGTCGCGATCATGTACGCGGGCGAGATCATCGAAAGCGGCAGCATCGAGGACCTGTTCGAGGGCACGGGCCACCACCCCTACACGGTGGGGCTTTTCGGCTCGATCCCCAACATCAAGGTCGTCTCGCGCCGCCTGAACCCGATCGACGGCCTCATGCCCGACCCGGCGCACCTGCCCGTGGGGTGCCGCTTCTACGACCGCTGCCCCAAGCGCATGGACGTCTGCGCGGCAACGCCGCCTCCGATGGTCGAGCGCAGCGGACACAAGATCCGCTGCTATCTGTTCGTCGAAGGGACCGGAGGTGGTCTCGCGTGAGCCTGATCGAAGTGAAGGGCCTGAAAAAATATTTCTCCACGGCGAAAGGGTTGCTTCACGCCGTCGACAACCTCAATTTCGAGATTCTGCAGGGACACACGCTGGGCGTCGTGGGCGAGTCGGGTTGCGGCAAGTCGACGCTCGGGCGCGTCATGCTGCGGCTGCTCGAACCGACCGAGGGCAGCGTGCTCTACAAGGGCGAAAACATCGTCGAGTATCCGGTGCCGAAGATGAACGCGCTGCGAAGCGAGATGCAACTCATCTTCCAGGATCCGTTTTCGTCGCTCAATCCGCGCATGACCGTCGCGGACATCATCGCCGAGCCGCTGCGGGTTTTCAAGCTCGCGAAGACGAAAGCCGAGATGAACGCGAAAGTCTCGGAGCTGATGGACACGGTGGGCCTGGCGGAGCGCTTCGCCAATTCGTACCCGCACGAGCTCGACGGAGGCAGGCGCCAGCGTATCGGCATCGCGCGCGCCTTGGCCCCCAAGCCTCAGTTCATCGTCTGCGACGAGCCGGTTTCGGCGCTTGACGTCTCGATCCAGGCGCAGATTTTGAACCTGCTGATGGACCTGCAGGAGGAGATGGGGCTGACGTACATGTTCATCACGCACAACCTGAGCGTGGTCAAGCACATCAGCCAGGAGATCATGGTCATGTACCTGGGGCAGTGCATCGAGAAGGCGCCGTCGCAGGAGCTGTTCGAAAATCCGCTCCATCCGTACACGCGCGCGCTGCTCGACGCCATCCCCATCCCGAGCCTGGAGGCGCGGCGCAACAAAAAGCGCACGATCAAGGGCGAGGTGTCGAACCCGATCGACCCCAAGCCCGGCTGCCGCTTCGCCCCCCGCTGCCCGGCGGCGTGCGACGACTGCCGCGCGGCCGACATTCCGCTGGTCGAAGCCTCGCCTGGGCACTTCGTGGCGTGCGCGCTCAACGAAAGGCGGGGGTAGCCGATGGAGAACTTGAGGGAAATCAACGCAAACAAAGCAAACAAAGAGAAAACGGGGGCGCGTGTCGACGCGCTGGCGCCGGAGCTCCTGGCGCTCGCCGACCGAATCTGCGATCACCCGGAGGTCGGCTTCGAGGAACAGCTCGCGAGCGCGTGGCTTTGCGACTTCTTGAGCGCGCACGGATTCGCGGTCGAGCGTGGCGTCGCGGGGCTCGAAACGGCTTTTCGCGCGTCGTACGCGCATGGCCAAGGCGGCCCCTCGATCGGGTTGCTCTGCGAGTACGACGCGCTTGCGGGGATCGGCCACGGTTGCGGCCATCACCTGCAGGGGCCGTGCGTCTGCGGCGCGGCCGTCGCGGTCAAGGACACGCTGGCGGCGGCGAATGAGCCCTACCGGCTCGTGGTCTACGGCACGCCTGCCGAGGAGACCGCTGGCGGCAAGGTGCTGATGCTCGAGCGCGGCTGTTTTCAGGACATCGACGTCGCTCTCATGATGCACGCGAGCGGCAGCGGCACGGCCGTCGACGACAAGACGCTCGCCATGTCCGCTTTCGAGGTGACGTTTACCGGCAAAAGTGCGCACGCGGCGATTGCCCCCCACGCGGGGCGCAGCGCGCTCGACGCGCTGCTGCTGTCTTTTAGCGGCGTGGAGTTTTTGCGCGAGCACGTGCCCTCGGACGTGCGGATGCACTACACGATCCCATGCGACACCGGCCCCGTCAACGTTGTGCACGCCGAGGCGGTGGGCGCGTTCGCGCTGCGTTCGTATGACCGCGCCGCGCTCGACGCCGTGATCGAACGCTTTGAAAAAATCATCCACGGCGCGTCGTTGATGACGGAGACGACGTACGCGATCCGCAAAAAAGGGTCGTACGACAACACGATCTGCGTGCACCGCCTGCGCGAGCTGCTGATGGAAAACGCCCGCGCAGTGGGGGCGCCCGATATCCGCGGCCCGCGCGACAAAACGGGCTCGACCGATTTCGGCAACGTCACGTACCGCATTCCCGGCGCCTGCATGCGTGTGGCGAGCGACGGCCCCGTCCCCGCGCCGGGGCACTCCAAAGAGGCCGCCGCGCAGGGAAAAAGCGACGAAAACCACGCGGCGCTGATTTACGGCGCCAAGATCCTGGCCGCGTCCGCCTGCGACCTGATCGCGGATCCCTGGATTCTGGAGGAGATCCGCGCGGAGTTTCGGGCGGCAAAGGGAGGAGACCGATGAAAAACGCACTGTTTCGTTACGTGGAGACGATCCGCCCCGAACTGGAAGACCTTTCGGACCGGATATTCGATCACCCGGAGCATGGTTACGAGGAGCGCCAGGCGGCCGACCTGCTGTGCCGCTATCTGGATACGCACGGATTTACCGTCGAGCACGGTGTGGGGGGGCTCGAGACGGCCTTTCGGGCCGAGTACGCGCATGGACAGAGCGGCCCCTCGATCGGGCTGCTTTGCGAGTACGACGCGATCGAGGGTTTCGGGCACGTCTGCGGGCACCACATGCAGGGGCCCGCGATCGTCGGCGCGGCCGTGGCGATCAAGGAGAAGATGAAGGGCAATCCCTATCGCCTCGTGGTCTACGGCACGCCCGCCGAGGAGACGGGCGGCGGCAAGATCGACATGCTCGAGCACGGCTGTTTTCAGGATATCGACGTGGCGCTGATGATGCACGGTAGCCCCACCACGACGACGGATATCAAATGCATGGCCATGTCGTCGTACACGGTCACGTTCCACGGCACGAGCGCGCACGCCGCCATCGCGCCCGAGCGGGGGCGTAGCGCCTTCGACGCGCTGTTGCTGTCGTTTCAGGCCGTGGAGTTCCTGCGCGAGCACGTGCTCGACGACACGCGCATCCACTACACGGTGACGGACGCCGGCGGTCCGGAAAATGTCGTCCCCTGCGAAGCGACCGCCGTCTTCGCCCTGCGCTCGTACGATCGGCAGTACCTCGACACCGTGATCGAGCGTTTCTTCAAGATCTTAGACGGCGCGGCCTCCATGACGCAGACGACGTACACGTTCGAAACGGGCCGCGCGTTCGACAGCAAGATCCCCGTGATCGCGCTCAACGACGCGCTGATGGACAACGCGCGCGCCGTGAACGCTCCCTGCATCCGTCCGCCGCGCGAGAAGACCGGCTCGACGGATTTCGGCAACGTCATGTACACGCTGCCCGGTTCGTGCATCCGCGTGGCCTTCGTGCCGGAGGGCACGTCGTCGCACTCGCAGGAGTTCTTCGACGCGGGCAAGTCGCGCGCAGCGCACGATGCGGTCGTCTTTGGCGCCCAGATCCTGGCCGGTGCGGCCTACGACCTGGTCGAAGACCCGTCGCTGCTGCGCGCGGTCCAGGAGGAGTTCGCCGCCAAAAAAGGCGCCGCCTGCGCGCGGGTCTAAAGAGCGGGTAAAAAACAAAAACGGCCGAGGTTCTTCGCATGGACAAACCGTGCAGGAACCTCGGTCGTTTTATTTCGCGCGAACTAAAAACGGGTTTTGTCGCCTCTTAGCCAGTAGTCGCAGAGCATTGAGCACTCTATACTCTTATGGACGGACTTCCGGCGCAGCAGGGAGCCGGTGAGTGACAAGGTCTTTCCCTCGGAGGGGAGGTCATGCGATGCCATCAGGCAGAAGCAGCCTTCCGGGCAACAAAAAAGAGGAACGAGGCCCACTCACCAAAGTGTTACGCCTCGCTCCTCTACTCGCCGTGATCCTCCAATTTCTTGAGTTCCTGCTCAAGTTATTGAGAGTGATCCGGTAATTGCCGGAAGGCAATTTCTTCAGGTCGCCCTACCGTCAGGGGCGATCTATTTACAGGGGCATTATAGCACAAAAACGGCCAAGCCTCCACGCATGGCTTGCACATGCGAGGGCGGCTCGGTCGCTTGTTTAGGGGGTATTACGTTATTTCCTTGTCGGGTGTTGCTGTTTACTGCGTTCGTTATGGGTGAATCTTTCGTTGTTGCAACGGGTCATCTGCGCGCGCGGATACGGATGGAATGGGGCGCGGGTGTTTCAAAAACGAGACGTCTCTACTTATATAAACTGCGCAAAAGGGTCGCGAAACGCAACCAAATTTTTAAAAGTCCTCAAGGGAATTTTCCCCAGCGACGCCGGGAGGGTTACCGGAACACCTTCCGCCGCTGATCGAGCGGCAGTTTCTCCGGATGCGCGGGGTGGTTTTTATCGCCTCCGAAAGGCATCTGGGCGACTAGGGTCCAACTGGGGTCGAGCGACCACGCCGCGCGGACTTTGTCGTCGATCAGAGGGTTGTAATGCTGCAACGACGCTCCAAGCCCCGCGTCTTCGAGCATCGTCCAGACGGCGAGCTGATGCATGCCGCACGTATGCTCCGACCACTGGGGGAATTTTTCCGCGTAGGTGGGGAAGCTTTTTTGCAGTCCTTCGACCGTTTTTTGATCCTCGAAGAAGAGCACCGTCCCGTGCCCCGCGGCGAAAGAGTCGATCTTTTCTTTTGTGGGAGCGAATTTTTCGGCCGGCACAATGGCTTTTAGCGTCTCGGCCACGATGTCCCAGAGCTTCTTGTGATGCGTGCCCAAGAGCAGGACGATCCGCGTGGACTGCGAGTTGAAAGCGCACGGCACGTTCATCAGGGCGAAGTCGACGATCTCCTGCAGTTTCTCGGGCGGCAGGGGGCATGTCGCGTCGATCTCGTAGCAGGATCTCCGGTGTTGCAGCGCGTCTTTGAAACTTCTGCTCATCTTTCTTTCCTCCCGTTCTTGGTGGGGGTATAATGCCAATTCTGGTTCGTCACAATCGAAGCGAAGGAGCTACTCTATGATAGCAAAATTTACGGAAATGGGCGCGACCCCGTTTCGAGGACACGCGGCGGCCGTGTTCACGATTTTCGTCTGGGGGACGACGTTCGTCTCCACCAAGGTGCTGCTGCGGAGCTTTTCGCCGATCGAGATTCTCTTTTTCCGCTTCATGATCGGTTATTTCTTTTTGTGGGCCATCTGCCCGCGTGCTTTGCGCGTCGGCGGCCCGAGGGAAGAGTTGTATTTCGCGCTGGCCGGTTTTTGTGGGGTGACGCTCTATTACCTGCTTGAGAATATCGCGCTCGTCTATTCGCTTGCTTCGGTCGTGGGGATCATCCTGTCGATCGCGCCGTTTCTGACGGCCATCCTGGCGCACTGGACGCTCGACGGCGAACGGCTGACGCCGCGCTTTTTCCTCGGCTTCGCGACGGCGATCACGGGGATTGCCCTGATCGCGTTCAACGGCAATTTCGTGCTCAAGACGAACCCGCTGGGCGACGTGCTGGCGTTCCTGGCGGCGGTCGCCTGGGCGTTTTACTCCATCCTCACGCGCAAGATCGGCGCTTTCGGCTACAACACGATCCTCTGTACACGGCGGATCTTCTTCTACGGCCTGCTCTTCATGCTGCCGGCGCTTTACGCGATGGATTTCCGACTGGAGCTCGCACGCTTCGCGAACCCGGTCAACGCGCTCAATATCGCATTTCTGGGGTTCGGAGCCTCGGCGATCTGTTTTGTAACATGGAACTGGGCACTTAAAGTTTTGGGCGCCGTGCGCACGAGCGCCTATATCTACGCCGTCCCCGTCATCAACATCGTGGCAGCCGTCATCGTGTTGGGCGAGCGCGTCACGTCGTTCATGGCGGCGGGAACCGTCTTGGCCCTGGCGGGACTTGTCATCTCCGAAAGCAAACCGCGCAAGCACGCACAGTCCGAAGCATAAAACGAAAAGTCCCCATCGCATACCCCCTCGGGAGCTTCGTGTCGATCGAGCACTGATGTTGTCTTTTTCTTGAAAAACATACTTGACGGAAACAACAATTTCTGGCTTAATACGTTTACGCTGTATGTGTGAAAAATTTATAAATACTTTTCGGGCGGCATATCCTCCGGGCAAGGCGCGGGGGGATTTTTTGTCCCCGTGACGACGCACCTGTGCCGAACCTTCGTCCTGCTCGTTTTCGAGAAAAAACAGCAAGGAGGAGAAGAGATCGTGAAGAGCCTGTTCGGTTACAATCGGCCCCTGATGACTTTATTCGTCTTGGCGATGGTGCTCGTGGTCGTGGGGGTGATCCTCGCACTCCGCTGGATTGCCCAGGCGGTTGCGGAGCAGGTGGAAACCGCCACTGCGGCCATGACGGCCCCCAGGATGTTGAAGCCGGCTACCGTGGAGCAA
>JAVBRL010000227.1:0-20080 GCA_031547985.1 Synergistaceae bacterium | reverse complement strand
TCACTCCGCCTTCTTTCGTGAACTTGACGGCGTTGCCGAGGATATTGACCAAGGCCTGCCTCAGGCGGATATCGTCGCCATACAGGCAGCTTGGGAGTTCGCCGGCGATATTCATCGCGAAAGAGATGCCCTTTTTCTGGGCGGAGAACAGAAACACGGATTCGATGTTGTGCAGAAGCTCCAGAAGGTCGTAGTCCGTCGGCACGAGCTGCAGCTTGCCCGCCTCGATCTTCGAGAAATCGAGAATATCGTTGATGATACCCAAAAGCGAAGTGGCGGATATCCGGATGTCGTTGACGTAGGAGCGTTGCCGATCGCTCAGTGCCTCGTTCGACAAGAGCTCCGACATGCCGACGATGGCGTTCATCGGCGTGCGGATTTCGTGGGACATGTTCGAAAGAAATTGGCTTTTCGCCTCCGAGGCGGCGATTGCGCCCCGCGCCTGCACTTCCATCTCCAGGCTGCGCTCGACGGCTTCGCGGCGTTGGCGCTCGCTGGCGCGGATTTCGCGCAGGTCGCGGGAGTAGGCGGCTAAGCGATACTCGCCTTTCCACGGTACGCGAACGAGCGTCGTCTCCACGGGCAGCGGTTCGCCCGACAGCGTACGATACATCCATTCGAAACACCGGAACCCCGTTTTGAACGCCTCGGCGATCTCGCGCGCGGCTTTGACGGCTGTGAGTTCGCCGTCCGGCTGGTATTCCGGGTTCAGGTTGTAAAAATGTTCGGTATAGTCCGTTTTTTGCGAGAGCCCGAACAGGCGGACCGCTTCCATGTTGCAGTCGAGCATATTGCCCTGGTCGTCCCAGAAAGAAGCCGCCAGGGGCGTCGCGTCGAGCATGATCTGCGTGCGCGCGTCGGCGTCGGCGCGTCCTTTGTCCTCGGCGGCTATCTTGGCCGCTTTCAGTTCGTTCTCCATGTTGACGGTCTGCGTGATGTCGAGGTTCATGCCGATGACGCGTAATGTCTTGCCGTTTTCATCGAGCACGGCGTTTCCGTAGCTGCGGATATAGCGCACGGTTTTGTCGGGCAGCACGAGTTTGGAATCGCGCACGGGCCAGTCCGCCTCGGCATCCTTTTGCCGGAGGGCATTGAACATATCGGTGGCCGTCTCTTCGACCATGATCTTTTCGAAGTGGGCGACGAGCCTTTCGATATCGATGGCCCCGGGGGCGGGTTCGAGGGCGAGCAGTTTGCCGCACCATTCGTCATAGGAGAAGAGGTTTTTCTCCAGATCCAGCTCCCATACGCCGGCATGCGAGGCGGTCAAGGCCATCTCCAGGCGTTCTCTTGCTTCGTGGATCTCACGTTGGGCTTCCAGAATGTCGGTGATATCGGTGGAGTGCTGCATGTGTACTTTCTTGCCGTCGAGCCACTCGATGACGCTGTCGACGTTCTTGTAGTGCCTCCCGGTGACGGTGTTGTGCTCCTCCCAGACGACGGGTGTGCTTGGATCCGCTTCGAGGCGGGGGTTGGGGCAGAAGGAGCACCGCTCGGAAAAGCCGCTTTGCAGCACTTTCCAGCAGGTTTTCCCCACCACGCCTTCCTTGAGTCCGAACGTTTTCTGCATTCGTTTGTTGATGAAGAGGATGCGGTCCGTCGCCATATCGGTGACGTAGACGCATGCGTCCATGCCGTTGAGGATATTTTCCAGGACGCCGAGCATGTTGTCGGTCTCCTGCTGCATCTCCTTGATTTCCGTGACGTCGATGGAGTATTGCATGTGGACCCTTTTCCCGTCCGTCCACTCGATGACGCTGTCGACATTTTTGTAGCACCGCCCGGTGACGGTGTTGAGCTCTTCCCAGACGACGGGAGCCTCGGGGTTCTCCTCGAGCCGGTAGAGGGGGCAGAACGGGCATCGCCCCGTCATACCCTTTTGGATGACGCCCCAGCATGTGTGCCCCGCGATGTCGTAATCGATATGAAACGTCTCTTTCATCTTTTGGTTGACGAATAGGAGTTCGTGTGTTCCGATGTCGGAAACGTAAACGTAAGCGTCCAATTGGTTCAGGATGTTTTGGAGGACTTCCAGCATTTTGTTCGTATCCTGCAAAATGGCTTTATTTTTTGTCGAATCGCGCATGACCAAATGAGCGCCCTGCCTTTCGCAGTCCCTGGAAATTCGTCATTGTTGAGATTTATTTAAAATAGTAATACATCAATTTCATGAATAACGCAAGAAGGGTTTGTCGAAAAGACTTGCCCTCGAACCGGAAATCCGGACGCACTTAGCCCGAGGATTCTATGGACTTGCTGTTTCATTGATGGTATTGTGTTTTAATGCACATTTTTGCATAAAAACTCAATACGTCCTGGAGGGATTTCTGAAATGAAGCTTCGAGGTAAGATCTCCTTGAGTATTCTATTGGTTGCTTTGGTCCTTTTCGTCGCTGTGATTTCCTACGTGGGAATCGCCTCTTCGTCGAAGGCACGCAAGGACGCCGAGACGATCGCGCTCTCCACGATCCGTGCGGCGAGCAATCAGATTCAGGCGGACTTGGAGGAAGAGCTCAATTTAGTTGAAAACCTGGCGGTCATCATCGGCCGGATGGACAAGAAGCAGGCGGATGCGCGGGATGTCGTGCTCAACATGCTCGCGACCGGAGCGACGATCAGCAGTCAGACGATCAACATGTGGATCGTGTTCGAGCCGAACGCCTTCGACGGGCGCGACGCCGAGTTCGCCGGTACGAAGTGGTTCGGCAAAAGCGGACAGTTCGTCGCCGCGTTCCAGGACAACAAGGACGGCACCGCGAAAAGGACGAATGAAGTCAACGCCGAACTGATCTACGAGCCGGGGCAGGAGGCTTGGTACCGGGTGCCCTTGAAGACAGGCGAGGTCACCGTCACGGAGCCGAGCGAGTACGAGTACCTGGATGGCCGCAAGGAGTTCATGTCGAGCTTCTGTGCTCCCATCAAGATCGGCGGCAAAACGGTGGGCGTCATCGGTGTCGACGTCGGTTTCAAGGAAATTCAGGAGATACTCTCCAAGTTGCGGATCATCAGCGATCGTGCGAGCGTGCAGCTCGTCGCCAACAGCGGTACCCTGATCTACTCCCCGCAGACGGCGCGTATCGGCAAGAATTTAGCCGAGATCATCAAGGGGCAGAAGTCGGACGACGAGGTTCTGGCCGCGATCAAAAACGGCCGGGAATTCGCCGTGTATGACTACGCGGCGATTCTGAAATCCGATGCGTTAAAGGCATACACCCCTGTGAGGTTGGGCGCGGCGAAACAGTCGTTTTCGATCAATGCCAATATTCCGGTCGTCGACATGCTGATCGAGACGCGGGCGATGACGCGCAATACCATCATCGCCGCGGTGGTCGGCCTGCTGGCGCTCGCGGCGATCGTCGTCTGGATCGTCCATCGGGTGGTCAAGCCGATCGTGGCCGTTTCGGAGATGATGCAGCACGGTGCGGATCTCGACTTCACGACGGATCCCTCGCGGGAGTGGCTTATGAGCGCGAAGGATGAGACGGGGACGATGGCGCGCGCCTATCGCAGCCTGCAGGAGAGCTTGACGCAGGTATTTCACAATCTGCGTGACGAATCCGAAAAGTTCACGCTCGCCGCTCAGCATTTGGCGGAGCTGTCAGAGGAGTCCGTCGCTTCCATGGAAGCGGTGAAGGCGTCCGTCGACGAGGTCGCCCGCCTGTCGGAATCGAACTCCCAATCGCTGACGCAAGCCAACGAGTCCGTGGGCGAGGTCTCGCAGTCGGCGAGCGCCATGGCCGCTTCGTCGGAAGGTGGCGCCGAAGCGTCGGCCAAGACGGCGAGCTTGACTCAAGATGCCGTGACGGAAGTCAACGACGTGGTCGACCGGATTCGTGGCGTCGGCGAGCGTTCCCGGGAAAGCGGCGAGTCGATCCAGAAGGTCAACGCGTCCGTCGGGGCGATCGCGGGTTTCGTCTCGACGATCACGGGTATCGCCGACCAGACGAACCTGTTGGCCCTGAACGCCGCCATTGAGGCGGCGCGTGCCGGGGAAACGGGGCGCGGTTTTGCCGTCGTCGCCGAGGAGGTCCGTAAGCTGGCCGAAGAGTCGGGCAACGCCGCCCAGGAAGTGCATAAACTCATCTCCGCCCTACAGGCCGACACGGGCAGCGCGAGCTCGATCATCCTTGAGATGAAGGGCATCCTCGACGAAACCGTCGTCCGGGCGGCCGAAGCCCAGGAGAAGATGAGCGAGGGGTTGAGGCAGGTGGCGTCGCTGAGCGACAACATGCAGACGATCGCCGCGGGCGCCGCGGAACAGGCGGCGGCCTGCAGCGAGATGGCGGGCTCCGTGACCCACGTGACCGAGGCGACGGAGGAGGTCGTGCACACGCTTTCGACGATCAAACAGTCGACGCAGGAGACGGCCGAGGCGAGCGAAAACGTGGCCGGCGAAGCGCACTCGTTGAACGAGGGCGTCGAACGTCTGCAGGCGATCCTGGCGATGTTTCGTTACGACGATAAAAAGGGCGGCGCGTCGCGCCGTATGCTCGCAAGCGGGAAACAAGACTGAACTGGCGGAATAAATGCCTTGCAAACAAAAAGCGCTCACTCGGACGAGGGAGCGCTTTTTATGTTTTGTTATGTTTTGGCGGAAAAAAATCTGGAGGCGGCACCCGGATTCGAACCGGGGGTAAAGGATTTGCAGTCCTCTGCCTTACCACTTGGCTATGCCGCCCCTTTTCACGCCAGCTATCTTAAACGAGCCCCCGCAAAGCTGTCAATGCGGCAGGACATCGGTTGCGAAGTTTTAGGATGCAAAATGGCCGGAAGTTATGTAAAATCGATAATAATTAAGAACGCGAAAAGGAAAGGAATCGGAGGTGGTTTCTTTGAGGCTGAAGAAATGGAGTTTGTTCGCAGCGTGTTTTGCCCTGCTTTTCGCCGCGATGACAGCCAATGCGGCTCCCGTTTTGCCGGAACTGATGGTTTTTTCGAGCGACACCTGACCCGCCTGTGTGCAGATGTCCAAAGTTTTGGACGAGATGAACGCCAAGTACAAAAATCAGGTGAAGACGACCACGATCGACGTTCAGGACCCGAAAAACGCCAAACTGGCGGAGAAGTTCAAGGTCCGCTACATCCCGCATCTCGTGTTCATGGACGAGACCGGCAAGGTCCTGCAGGAAAAAGTCGGCTACGCGCCGCTGAAGGAAGTCCTGGCGATATTTGAAAAACACGGAGTGAAAATCGCCGACTGAATAAAAAGCGAAAGGGTTGTTGCCCATGCTTAAAGCAAGAAGATCCGTTGCGGTCATCCTTTGTATCGTTGCTCTCGCGATCGGCGTTTATGGAATAGGGCGTAAAGAAGGAATGCTGCCGGCGCTGTGGTCCGCGAAAAAAGACCAGCCGGCGCAGCAGCAGGAATCGCTTCCCACCGTTGTGACGATGCAGACGGTCAAGACCGAGGATTTCAAATGGAGTTCGGAGCTTCCCGCACAGACGGCGGGTTACCTGGAGTTCCAGGTTCGTGCGCGGGTCGAGGGGATCTTGCAGAAGCGCACGTTCCGCGAGGGGCAGTTCGTGAAAAAAGACGTGCTGCTCTTCGAGATCGAGCCGGACAAATATCAGCTCAAGCTCAACCAGGCACGCGCCCAACTTGCACAGGCCGATGCGGAACTCGCCCGTACGCTGCGCGAGAAAAACCGCAACGAGACGCTCTACACGCAAAACGCGATCAGCCAGAAGGAGCGCGACGACTCCGTCTCCGCTTGGGAGATGGCGGCGGCAAACCGGATGTTGGCGAAAGCGAACGCCGACGAAGCGCAACTGGACCTGAGCTGGACGAAGGTTACGGCCCCCGTTTCGGGGATCGTGCGCAAGGAGTCGCAGACCGTCGGGAGCCTCGTCTCCCCGGCGGGGCAGACGAGCCTGCTCACCACGATGCTCCAGACCGACCTGCTTTACGTGAACTTTTCGATCCCCGAGCCGACGTACACGATGCTTTACTCCATCGTGGGACACGACGTCCGAGGCCTTTTCAAGGCGGAGTTGCTCGACGACCGCGACGTGAGCAAGGGGAGGCAATATGTGCCACTTGAAATCGAGTTTCTGGACAGCGCGTCGGACTCGAGCACGGCGGCGATCTCCGTCAAGGCGAAGCTGCGCAACGAGAAATATCAGTTTCTGCCGGGGCAGTTCGTGAACGTGCGCCTCTCCGGCCCCGTGTGGAAAGATGCCGTGTTCATCCCGCAATCGGCCATGGTCGCGAAGGACAAGGAAAATTACGTCTACATTGTCGACGACCAAAGCGTGGCCCATCTGCGAAAAGTGCGCCTCATCGGCGAGTTTGGAGGGCGTTCGCTGATCTATAGCGGCCTCGAAAACGGCGAACGGATCGTCGTGGAGGGGACCCTCAAGGTCCGACCGGAATCGAAAGTCGTTCCGGCGGCGACCTCCGGCGACAAACCCGGCGGGGGAACGAACGGGGCGAACGCTCCCGCGGGGAAGTAGGGGTTCTCCATGGCTCGATTTTTCATCGAACGCCCGATATTCGCGAGCGTCATCTCGATCCTGATCGTGCTTGCCGGGGTTTTGGCTCTGGGGGCACTCCCCGTCGAGCAGTATCCCGACCTGGCACCTCCGTCCGTTCAAGTGACGACACTGTACCCAGGCGCGACCGCCGAAGTGATCGCCGAAACGGTCGCTGCTCCGCTCGAAGAGCAGATCAACGGCGTCGACAAAATGATCTACATGCAGTCGACCAGCACGAACCAAGGGACGCTGGCCCTTACGGTCTACTTCGAGATCGGGTCCGATCCCGACATGAACACCGTGAACGTCAGCAACCGGGTGCAGACGGCCATGAACAGCCTGCCGCAATCGGTTCGCGATCAGGGAGTCAAGGTGATCAAGGCCTCCACCTCGATCCTGAAGTACCTCGCGATCTACTCTCCGGGTGAGGTTTTCGACGTCAACTACCTTTCCAACTATGCGGCGGTCAATATCGTCGACGAGATCAAACGCCTCGACGGAGTCGGCGACTGCCAGATTTTCGGCGACAGGGAATACTCGATCCGCGTGTGGTTGCGGCCGGACAAGATGGCGACGCTCGGGGTGACCCCCAGCGACGTCTCGGCGGCCATCCTCGAACAAAATTCGCAGTTCACCGCCGGCAGCATCGGCAACCCGCCGAGCCCGGCCGTGGACCGCTATTACACCTTCGTGGCCGACAAACGATTTTCGGACGCGAGCCAGTTCGAGGAGATTATTCTCCGCGCGAAGCCCGACGGGACGACGCTGCGCCTCAAGGACGTCGCGGACGTCGAACTGGGCGCATCGACCTACACTTTTTCCGGCAAGATGAACGGACAGCCGAGTATCCCCATCGGCATCTTCCTTTCCCCCGGGGCCAACGCAGTTGCCGTCTCCGAGGCCGTCGATGCGACGATCGCATCCTTGGCCAAGCGTTTCCCCCAGGGGATCGAGTACGTCAACGCCTACGACACGACCGACTTCGTGCGCGTCTCGATCCACGAGGTGGTGAAGACGCTCCTCGAGGCCATTCTGCTCGTCGTGCTCGTGATCTACATCTTCCTGAAAGATCTGCGCGCCACGGTGATCGCCGTGCTGGCGATTCCGATCTCGATCATCGGCACGTTCGCCGGC
This sequence comes from Synergistaceae bacterium, assembly GCA_031547985.1. Lineage (GTDB taxonomy): Bacteria > Synergistota > Synergistia > Synergistales > Synergistaceae > JAVBRL01. Next base: position 12,472 of record JAVBRL010000227.1, on the reverse strand, counting down.
ATGTTGGGGCTGGGCTTTTCCGTCAATATGCTGACGCTGTTCGGGCTCGTGCTTGCGATCGGCATCGTGGTCGACGACGCGATCGTCGTGATCGAGAACACGGAGCGCATCATGCACGAGGACAACCTGCCCGTTAAAGAGGCCACGATCAAGGCGATGGACGAAATATCCGGCCCGCTCATCGCGATGGTGCTCGTGTTGTGCGCCATGTTCGGGCCCGTGGGCTTCCTCGGAGGCATGACGGGCATCCTGTACAAGCAGTTTGCGATCACGATCTGCGTCTCGGTCGTCATCTCCGGCGTCGTCGCGTTGTCGCTGACGCCGACGCTCTGCGTGCTGCTGATCCGCGAACGGTCGCCCGAGGAGATCGAAAAAAAGAAAGAACGCTTATTCGATCGTGTTTTCGCGCACGTCGTGAACCGTTACGTGGGCGTCTCGCGTTTTTTGCTCGACCACTCGTTCTTGGCGGTCGCAGGCTTCGTTGGCATCATCGCCGTGACGGGGCTTTTGTTCACGCAGATCCCCGGCGGGCTGATGCCGGACGAGGACCAGGGCGCCGTCTTCGCGGCCATCTCGCTTGAAGAGGGCGCGGCGTTCTCGCGCACCGAGGCGACGATCGACAAGATGGACGCTTGGTCCATGAAGCAGCCGGACGTCAGGATGGTCATGAGCCTGACCGGGTTCGACCTCGTCACCGGTGGGACGATCATTCCCTACAAAGGGACGTCCATCATCGTGCTCAAGGACTGGAGCGAGCGTAAGGGGAAGGAGCACGAGTCGTTCGCCTTGTTGCCGCAGATCTATCAAGAAGGGCTCACGATCCCGGAAGCTCGGGTTCTGCCCTTTAATCCTCCCGCCATCATGGGGATGAGTAACACCGGTGGATTCGAAGGGTATATCCAGGACCGCGGAGGCGGGGATATCCGGAAATTGGCGGCCGCTGTGGAAAAAGTCCTCGAGGCGGGCGCGAAACGTCCCGAATTGACCGGGCTCTCGACGGGTCTGACGGTGAGTTCGCCGCAGCTTCGCGTCGTTGTGGATCGTACGCAGGCCAAGGCGTACGGCGTGAGCCTTTCCGAGCTCTACGGTACGCTCGCGGCGACGTTCGGCATGACATATGTCAACGACTACACGCAGACGGGGCTGAACAAAAAAGTCTACGTGCAGTCGCGGGGCGATTTTCGGACGCATCGCGAGGACATGGAGCGAATCTTCTGCCGTTCGGACAGCGGAGCGATGGTTCCACTGTCGTCGCTCGTGGACCTCGAACCGCTGACCGGTTCCGAAATCCTCGTCCGCTTCAACGTTTTCTCGGCGGCGCAGGTTTTAGGCAACCCCGCTCCGGGTTATAGCTCGGGCCAGGCGATCGACGCGCTTGAGCAAGTCTGCAACGAAGTTCTGCCGGAGGGGTACTCGCTCGCGTGGTTCGGAGAGGCGTATCAGGAAAAAGAAGCCGGGAGCTCGTCGACGAGCGCTTTTGTGCTGGGGATCATCGTCGTGTTTTTAATCCTGTCGGCGCTTTACGAGCGCTGGTCGCTGCCGCTCGCGGTCGTGACGGCGATTCCGTTCGCGCTTCTGGGCGCGTTCCTTTTCACCTGGGTCCGCGGCCTCGAAAACGACCTGTACTTTCAGATCGCGCTCGTGACGCTCGCGGGACTCGCGTCGAAAAACGCGATCCTGATCGTCGAATTCGCCGCGGCGATCTACGCGCAGGGCGGCACGACGCTTAAAGAAGCGGCGCTTTCGTCGTTGCGGATTCGTTTTCGCCCGTTCGTTATGACGGCGACATGCTTCATCCTGGGGTGCCTTCCCCTGGTCGTCGCGACCGGCGCGGGCGCCAACAGCCGCGTCTCGATCGGCACGGGGATCGTGGGCGGGATGATCACGGCGACGGTTTTGGCCGCGCTGTTCATCCCCTTTTTCTTCACGCTGATCATGTCGGCCTCCGAGCGCTTCAACCGCCCCAAGGGGGGCGGCGCGAACGGGGGGAAGACCGTGGCGTCGATCGGGCTCGCCCTTTTGCTGACGCTGTGCGCCGCCGGAGCTTCTTATGCGGCCTCCGCGGCGCCCGTGGTCGGTTTCGGCTCGTCGTCCGATATCTATGAGCCGCCGACGTCGCGCGACGTGACAAAGCTGCTCGAAGGAGTGCCCGCACCGGCGTCGGGCGATTTCGCGATCGACGTCCGCTGGTGGGAGCGCTACGACGACCCCGTTTTAAACCGCCTGGAGACGTTGGCGCTCGAGAACAACCTCGATCTCGCGAGCGCGATGGCCCAGGTGGCCGAAGCCCGCGCGCGGTCGCGGCTCGCGCATGCGAACCGCTTCCCCGAAGTCGACCTGGGAGGGGGAGCGGGCAAGCAGCAGGTGACGCGCGACCAGGCGCTGCTTTACGGCGGCGAACGCGTTTTCGAAAACTACAGCCTCGAGGGGTTTTTCTCGTACGAAGTCGACCTGTGGGGGCGCTATCGGCGGCTCGACGACGCGGGGCGTGCGCAACTCGCGGCGACGGAGGCCGCGCGCGACACGATCCGCCTTGCGGTGACGGCGCAGGTGGCCCGCACGTACTTCCAGTTGCGGACGTACGACGCGCAGCTCGATTTGTCGCGCAAGATGCTCGCCGCACAGGAGGAGATCTTGCGCTTGTACCGGGCCCGCTACGAGGCGGGATACACGGGGGAGCTCGACCTGCGACGCATCGAGGCCGACACGGAGAGCACGCGAAGCAGCGTCAGCCTGCTCGAAAACGCCGTCTCCCTGACGGAGACGGCTTTAGCCGTGCTCATCGGGCGAAACCCCGCCGAGTACGTCGCTTTGGGTGTCGACCGAGGACGTATGATCGGCGAGATGATCGCGGTTCCCGAGATCCCCGGGGGCATTTCGTCGTGGATCCTGGCCGCCCGCCCCGACATCCGCCAAGCGGAGCAGTCGCTTTCGGCGGCCGCCGCCAATGTCGAAGCGGCGCGCGCGAACCTCTACCCGGCGATCAGCCTGACGGCGGATGCCGGATACGCGTCGAGCTCGCTTTCGGACCTGTTCAAGGGGTCGTCGGGTATCTGGAGTTTCGCGGCCAATTTGTTCGCTCCCATCTGGGACGGCGGCAGGCGGCGGGAGAATGTGCGCATCACGCAGGCGATGCGCGACCAGATGGTGATCGGCTACGCGCAGGCGATCCAGACGGCTTTTAAGGAAACGTACGACTCGCTGACGGCGTACCGCAAGAGCGTTGAGTCGTTGCGGGCGCTCGCCGCGCGCGAGGCGGCCTCGAGACGGTCGTACGAGATCGCGACCGTGCAGAATAAAATGGGCTACATCGCGCTCACCGACCTGCTCGACATCCAGCGGACGTACTTGGCCGCTCAGATGGACGCCGCGCAGGGAATGCTCGACCGTTTGAACTCCACAGTCGACGTCTGCCAGGCGTTCGGCGGCGGCTGGTCGCGGGAGCCCGCGAAAAAATAGCCTTGAGTTTTTTGATCTTCTGAACGAGGGTGCAGGGAGCGAGCTCCCTGCATATTTTTAGGCCTTAAGGGTGTGATGTCCTGCCGATGAGAAGCCGCGCGGCGAAGTTCGTGGGAATTTTTTGTGCGTTTTGCGCGGTGCTCGGCCTGTGTGCACCCGCGTCCGCCGCGCAACCGATCACGCTGTCGCAGATGCTTGAACTGGCGACGAAGTCAAACCCGCAACTGGGGGTTGCTGCCGCGCGCGTGGACGTGGCGGCGGGGGTGTTGCGCGAAGCGGCGTCGCTTCTGTACCCGCGAGTTGACGCGTCGCTGGGGGCTGCGTGGCTCGAGGATGTGCCGCTATGGCCCGCGATCGATCCGCTCACGCGGCGCACGATCGCAGTCGTGCCGGCCGCCTTTCGCAACACGTACTCGGCTGGCCTGAAATTGAGCCAGGTGCTCTACGCCGGCGGATCGCTCGTCGTGACCCGGCAGGCCGCGCAATACGGCCTCGACGTCGTTCGCACCGAGCAGCTGCGTGCGTGGCAGTCGGTGCGCTTCGGCGTGTGCGACGCGTTTTACACGCTACAGCGAGCGCTCGCGCAGCGCGGTGTAGCCGAGGAGGGCCTGTCGCTTTCGCAGGAGCACCTGAAACAGACGCAATCGATGTTTGACGCCGGCCTCGTGCCTTTAAACGATGTCTTGCGCCTCAAAGTGGACGTCTCGAACGCGCGGATGTCTTTAATCCGCACGGAAAGCGCCATCCAAGTGGCGTGGAGCGTGCTCGAAAGTTCCGTTGGCAAGATCCTGCCCCCGAACGAATACGGTTTTCCCGTTTCAGGGGATCTGCGTACGCTGTTCCCGGCCCGCGCGCCCGTAAGCGACGACCTCCAAGCGGTCGAGGCGCAGGCGATGGCGCACCGCCCGGAGCTGCGCGCGACGAGCCGCCTTTACAAACAGGCCATGGCCGTGGAGCGCGCCGAAAAGGGCGCCGCGCTGCCGCAAGTGGCTTTCCAGGCGGGACTCGACTCGATGGATGACTCGTTCTTTCCCCGCAACGATTGGGAATGGTCGGCCGCCGTGCGGATGGATCTGCGCGTGTGGGACGCGGGCGAAGTCTCCGCCCGGGTGGCTCAGGCGAAGGCCGTGGCGCGCGAGGTGCTGTATCGTTACGACGACCTCGTGCTGCAGATCCATCAGGACGTCGCGGTCGCCGAGGCGCAGTTGCGGTCGGCTGTTTCGCGCTTCGCGGTCTGCGAGGCGCAGGTGCGCTTCGCCCAGGAGGACTACCGCATCGCGCTGCGGCGCTACGAGACGCAGGTGGGCACGAACATCGACGTGCTCGACGCGCGAATGGGGCTGATCGACAGCAAATCGCAATACGTCGACGCCCTCTACGACATCGCAATCGAAACGGAGCGCGTGCTTTTCGCGATCGGCAACACGCCTTCGGAAGTTCCGCCGGGTATGATCGCGCCCATCGGGCCGCCTAAAGAAGCGGCCGTTCAAAAACCCGAATAGGGGGAGATTCGAGTGGGGAAGTTGCTTGAACGCAAACGGTTCGCGCACACGCTGGAGACGATCCGAAACGAAGTCTACCCGTTGCGGTTGGGGGGTAGCGTGGCCTCGTATATCCCGGAGCTCGCCACGGTGTCGCCCGACCTGTTTTCCGCCGCCTGCGCGGAGTGCGGCGGGGCGGCGCTCGCGATCGGCGACGCGCGCGTGCCGTTTTCGCTCCAGTCGATCGCCAAGACGCTGCTGCTCGCGTTCGCGCTCGAGAAGATCGGCATGGAGGAGATGGACGAGATCGTCGACAGCGAACCGTCGTCTGAGCCGTTCAACTCGATCGTCAAGCTCGAGACCGAGCGCCGCAACCGCCCTTTGAACCCATTCGTCAACGCCGGGGCGATCGCCGTCTGCTCGCTGATCGCCAAGCACTACTCGCGGCATGCCGTCGCCGCCGTGCGCGACTTCGCGTGCCGTCTCGTGGGGGGCGAAGGAATCGAGGTGAACGAACGTGTGCGCGACTCCGAAAGCGCCACGGCGTCGCGCAATCGGGCGCTCGCGTACTTCATGGAGAGCACGGGCATCCTGCGGGCCGACGTGGAGTCGTCGCTCGCGATTTATTTCAGCGCCTGCGGTTTCGAGGCGACCGCGCCGGTGCTGGCGCGCCTGGGGGCTGTGATCGCCGCGGGCGGCACGTTCGGCGGGCGCGCGCTTTTGTCGCGCGAGACGTGCTATACGCTGCTGGGGCTGATGGCGACGTGCGGGCTCTATAACGGCTCGGGCGATTTCGCCGTGCGCGTGGGGCTTCCCGCCAAAAGCGGCGTCGGTGGCGGCATTCTGGCTATCGTGCCGGGGCGCATGGGCGTGGCCGTGTTTTCCCCGCCGCTCGACGCCAAGGGAAACTCCGTGGCGGGGGTTGCGTTCATGGAGCGCCTTTCGAAGGAGTTCGCGCTGCGCGGCTTTTAAAAATTTTTATTCTTTTATTCTTTTTTCGCGACCTTCCGCGAAAAACCTTGTCAAACGGGGTGGATGTGCTAAAATGTCCTCCGGTCCCGCCGGAAGGGATCGAATTTCTCAAGCATTCACGCTTTGTGTTCCTCGGTAGCTCAACCGGCAGAGCGGGTGGCTGTTAACCACTAGGTTCGAGGTTCGAGTCCTCGCCGAGGAGCCAAATTAGTCAACGCTCGCCAAGAGTCGGTCTTGGCGAGTTTTTTTATGTTTTTAGCCAGGCACGCCGCGGATCAAAGCCTTGGTCGTTTGATTTCTTGCCGTTTTCGAGTGAATCGCTTATATTGATCGAAACAAGCGATTTGAGGGAGGTGCCATCATCATGGAGACATTAACCGCGCAGGAAGCGCGCGTGAAATTCGGAGATCTTTTGATCAAAAGCCAAAAGGGACCGGTACAGATAACCCGAAGCGGCAAACCCATCTCGGTGATGATTTCAGCGGAAAGCTATGCGTTAATCGAAGAGATGAAAATGCGCTATCTCAAAGAAAGGCTTGCGAAAGCCGAAGACGACATCGCTAATGGTCGATTTGTGGATGGGCCGACGTTTTTTGCCGATTTGTTGGCGGGGAAATATGATTGATGCTCGAATGGCGACTTTCCGAAGACGCTCAAAGCGACATGAGGGATATTCGCTTTTTTACCAAGCAGCAATGGGGTATGGGTCAATCATCCCGCTACATTAAGGAAATACTGGAAAAAATCGAGTTAGTGGCGTGGAACCCGCTGATCGGCGTGGATAGATCCACTGACTTGAAGGAAGGCATGAGAAGCATCTTGGCCGGCAGCCACATCGTTTATTACGTGCACGACGCTGAAATCCTTACCGTATGGGCTGTTTTACATCACGCCATGACACCTATGCAGCACTTACGCCAACGAAGAGCGGGAGTTTAGAAAGAGCTCGTCATTACAAAACGACCGAGGCCTTTTGGCACGCACGCATGGCTTGCTCATGCGCGGCGCCAAAAATCCTCGGTCGTTTTCGCGTTTCCGTGTCGGGTATGGCGTTTTTTTGTGGCTTTGTTGCGTTCGGTTCAGGTGTTTCATCGGTTGTTGCAACGGGTCATCTGCGCGCGCGGATACGGATGGAATGAGCGCGGGTGATTCAAAAACGAGACGTCTCTATAAAGGTAAACTGCGCGGGAGGGGCGCGAAACGCAACCTGTTTTTGAAAATTGGGGAGAGAAACTTTTCGCATGGCGGCCTCACGTTAAGTTTTTTGTTGCATTCGCCCGCTTTACAGAAAAGCTGAAATCGTTTTAAAATGAAGACGAACAAATTTTAAAAAACAATCGGGAGGTGCACTTCATGCAACTCAGTTCGAAAATGACCCAGATGATCAACAGCCAGATCCAGGCGGAGATCCAGTCGGCCTACCTGTACTTGGCGATGGCCGCCGACCTCGAGGACAAGGGGTATAATGGCTGCGCGCACTGGATGCAGAAGCAGTTCAGCGAAGAGATGGAACACGCGATGAAGTTCTATCATTATGTGTTCGAGCGCAACGAAAAGGTCGTGCTCGAGGCGATCGAGAAGCCGCAGGCGACGTGGGATTGCCCGCTGTGCGCCTTCAAAGACACGCTCGCACATGAGCAAGTCGTCTCGAAGCGCATCTACGACCTCTACGAGCAGGCGCTCGCCGATAAGGATTACGCGACGGGCGAATTGCTGCAGTGGTTCATCAAGGAGCAGGTGGAGGAAGAAGCCTCGGCGCAGGCGATCATCACGCGCATGGAGATGGCGGGCGACTCCAAGGGCTCTTTGCTCTATATCGACAAGGAGCTCGGCAAGCGCTAGGAGCGCGTCGATTTCGCGAGTCGGCGATTGATGGACGATCTCGGGCGGCGAACGGAAATTTTTCGAGGGGCATCCGATTCGTCGGAGGGCCCCTCTTTTTTTTAAAGGACGAAGGAGGTCGCTTTTGGCAATGGCGGAGTTGGAGAAACTGGAGAAAAGAATCGAGACGAGGGCGCTTTTCGACATCAGCTACGGGCTGTACATCGTGAGCTCCCGCAAAAAGGACAAGCTCAACGGGCAGATCGCCAACGCCGTGATGCAGATCACGGGAGAGCCTGCCTGTCTCGCCGTCTGCCTCAACAAAGCGAACCTCACGCCGGAGTGCGTCGACGAAAGCGGCGTGATCGGCATCTCTGTGCTGGAGCGGGACGTGCCGATGACGTTCATCGGACAGTTCGGTTTCAAGTGCGGGCGCGACCTCGACAAGTTCGCGGACGTCACGTGGGAGGAGGGGGTCTCGGGCGCGCCGCTCGTGACGGATTGGTCGCTCTCCGTGATCGACGGCAGGATCGTCCGGCGCGAGGACGTCTTCACGCACGTGCTCTACGTCGTGGAGGTGACGGGCTCGCGAAAGCTCAAGGACGGCACCCCGCTGACTTACGCCGACTACCACCTGATCAAGAAGGGAAAATCTCCCAAGACGGCCCCGACGTTCGCGTTCAACACGCTGGAGCCTAAAAAATAAAAACATAAAAAAAGAATAAAAACTTTCGGGGAGGATCTGTTTCGAAGATGACAAAAAACCCCAAGCCGACGCCGGACGCGACGGCCGCGGACGCCGTAGCGGTGCAAGCCGTACCGGAAAAGCCGGAAAAAACGCCGGGCAAGGCGGACAAAACGGGTAAGGAGAGTAAAGTCCCCAAGAAGGGAACCGCGAAGGCAGCGCCCGAAAAGGCGTCTGTCGTGCAAACGTCGCCCGAAAAAGCTCCGTTTGCGAGTTGCGAGCTTTTCGCCCCCAGCGAGCCGCGCGAGGGCGTACCCGTGCCGGTGCTCAATCGGGAGCTGAGCTGGCTGCAGTTCGACAGCCGCGTGCTGGACGAGGCGCTCGATCCGTGTGTGCCGTTGCTCGAACGCGTGAAGTTCATCGCCATCTTCTCGAACAACCTCGACGAATTTTTCATGATCCGCGTGTCGGCGCTGCGGCGGCAGCTGATCGGGGAGTTCGAAGGGACGTCGCCCGACGGGCTCACCGTGGCCGAACAGCTCGCCGCGATCCGCAAGGAGGTCGTGGCGCTACGTGACCGTTGCCGGCAGTGCTGGGAGCAGGATCTCTACCCCAAGCTCGTGGCGGAGGGGATTGAGATCCTCTCGTGCACGGACCTCGTCGGCAAGCAGAAGACGTACGTGCAGCGCTTCTTCAATAAAGAGCTTTTTTCCGTCTTGACGCCGCTCGCCTTCGATCTGGGGCACCCGTTTCCGCACATCTCGAACCTGAGCATCAACCTGGCCGTCGTCCTGGAGGACGAAGACGGCGAGGAGCTTTTCGCGCGCCTGAAGGTGCCGGAGTCGTTCCCGCGCCTGCTGCCGTTGCCCGAGGAGGAGGACGCCGGCAAGATGCGCAAGATGGGGCTGCGGCGCGTGGGGCAGAAGTTCGTGCTGCTGGAGGACGTGATCCGCACGAACATCGACGCGCTGTTCCCCGGCTTGAAGGTTAAAGAAGCGATCTTTTTCCGCGTCACGCGCGACGCCGATATCGAAATCGAAGAGGACGAAGCGCAGGATCTCCTGAGCAGCATCCGCGAGGGCATCGACCGCCGCCGTTTCGGCTCGGTCGTGCGCCTGCAGATCGAAAAAAAGACGCCCAAACGGATCCGCGAGATCCTGATGTACAACCTGGGGGTCGAGCTGTACCAGTATTATCCGGTCTTGAACCCGCTGGGGCTGTCGTGTCTTATGGCGCTCACGGCCATCGACCGCCCCGACCTCAAATATTCTCCGATGAAACCGTACATGCTGCCCGACCTGACGGATGGGGCAAATATTTTCGACCTGATCCGCAAGAACGATATCCTGCTCTACCACCCCTACGACAGTTTCGCGCCCGTGATCGACTTCGTGCGGACGGCGGCGCGCGATCCCAACGTGCTGGCGATCAAACAGACGCTCTATCGCACGGGGAAAGACTCGCCGATCGTGCAGGCGCTCACGGAGGCGTGCAACCTAGGCAAACAGGTGGCCGTGCTCGTGGAGCTCAAGGCGCGCTTCGACGAGGAGGCGAACATCGGGTGGGCTAAGGCGCTCGAAAGCGCGGGCGTCCACGTCGTCTACGGCCTGATGGGGCTCAAGACGCACGCCAAGGTCTGCATGGTCGTGCGCCGCGAAAAAGGCGGCATCCGGCGCTACGTCCACCTGGGAACGGGCAACTACAACGCGGTGACGGCGAACATCTACACGGATTTCGGCCTGCTGACGTGCGACCCCGATATCGGTGCCGACGTCTCGGACCTTTTCAACTACCTTACGGGCTATTCGCGGCTGGGCGAATACCGCAAGCTGCTCGTGGCCCCCGCGTCGCTGCGCCGGGGAATCCTGTCGCGCATCGAGCGCGAGATCGCGTGCCACGAACGCTCCGGCGGCGGGCGGATTGTCTTTAAGGTCAACTCCCTTGTGGACATGGAGTGTATCGAGGCGCTCTACCGCGCGTCGTGCAAGGGTGTGCGGATCGACCTGCAGGTGCGCGGCATGTGCTGCCTCAAACCGGGTGTCCCGGACTTGAGCGAAAACATTCGCGTGACGTCGATCGTGGGGCGCTTTTTGGAACACCCGCGCATCTTCTATTTTCGAAACGGCGGCGGCGACGAGCTCTTTTTGGGCAGCGCCGACCTGATGCCGCGCAACCTGGACCGCCGGGTCGAGACCGTCTTCCCGGTCGAAGACCCCCATATCAAGGACAAGATCCTGCGGATGATCCTGCCCGTACACTTGAGCGACAACGTCGACTGCATGTGCCTTAACGAGCATGGGCGTTATGAACGCGTGCGCCCCAACCCCAAGGATTCGCGCGGCCCCATCTCCTCGCAGAACTGGATGATCGAACACCGCGGCGAATGGCACCGGCGCGACACCCCCTGAGTTGCCCAAACGGAGGATTTTATTCGGATCATGAAAGAAAAACAGCCGCTAATGCCGCAAGACCCACAGGCTCGCGATGGGGCTTGGGAGTCGAACGAAGAGCCATCGGTACTGGACGTGGGCGCCGAAGAGGATGTGCGCGCCTACGCGGTCGAAAAAATCCTCAAACGCCTTGAAGACCTGATGAAGGAGCTGCCGGGGCTGCGACTCGCGGATTTTGGGGGCGCGGATTATGATCCGGAGTACGTCCACCGCACGCGAGTCGCGTCGCGCCGCCTGCGCTCGGCGCTGACGCTGGTGGGCGATTGCGCCGAAGCGGACACGAAGGCGTTTCGAAAGAAGATTCGCGCGCTTACGTGCGAGTTGGGGCTCGCGCGCGATCTCGACGTGCAGATTTTGTGGCTCGAATCGTTTTTGGCCGGCGACGTCGCCAAACGGAACCGGCCCGGCGGCGAGCGGGTCCTGCTGCGCCTGAGGCAAAAGCGCCTCGCCGAACAACCGCGCATCCGCGCGCTGGTCGAGCGTACGGAACAGCAGGGGACGCTTGCGGATTTTGCGCGTGATTTACGCGCCGAGCAGCTGCGGCTGCGCGTGCGAAATCGCGAGCGTGCCGCGAGTAAAGCGCCCAAAAGCCGCTCCAAAGATGTCCCCGAGGCGCTCGGGGTGCTCGCGTACGAAACGATTGCCCTGAAGCTCGAGCTCTTTTTGTCGAAGACGTCCTTTCTCGAAGAGGAGCGCATGACGGCCGAACACCACGCGCTACGCATCGAAACGAAGCGGCTGCGCTACACGCTCGAGCTTTTCGCGGACCTTTACGGCGACGACGTTCGCCCTTTCATCGCCGAGGCCAAGGCGTTGCAGGGGGCGCTGGGCGAGTTGCACGACGCGGACGTCTGGGGAGAGGCCCTCTTGTGCCTCGCGGTCAAGGAGCGAAAAAAAACGATCCGCTATTACGGAAGCGCGCGGCCGTTCGCCCGGATCTTGCCGGGAATCGAATGCGTCGCGGCCGATCGGAGGCGTTTTCGCGCCGAGCAGTACGTGGCAACGCTCACCTTGTGGCATGACCAATGCGCGCGCGAGGTTTGGAAACGGCTGCGCGATTACCTGGAGGAGTCTTCCTTTTGAACATGGGTGACGTTGCGGCGTTCATGGATCTGGGCACGAACTCCGTGCGGATGAACGTGATTCGTGTCAACCCCAACCGAACGATCACGGTTTTGAACAAACTCAAACAGATGGTGCGACTGGGGGAGGGCGCTTTCAAAGAAAAGTTCCTGCAGCCCGAACCGATGTCGCGGACTGTGGCCGCGTGCGTGCGATTTGCCACAGTGGCGCGAGCGCACGGCGCTCGCACGATCCACGCCGTCGCCACGTCGGCTGCCCGCGACGCCGAAAACGGGTCGTTGCTCGTGCGCCGCTTGCGCAAAGAAGCGGGGATCGATATGCGCATCATCTCAGGGCAGGAAGAGGCACGACTCATCTTCATGGGCGTCGTCTCGGGCGTCGACCTGGGAAACCGTCGGGCCCTGCTGCTCGATATCGGCGGCGGCAGCACGGAACTTTCCGTGGGGACGGCCGCGGGGTACGAGTATCTCGATTCGCTCAAACTCGGGGCCGTGCGTGTGACGAACCTGATCCAGGGCGAT
>JAVBRL010000256.1:0-10474 GCA_031547985.1 Synergistaceae bacterium | reverse complement strand
GAGCTCGGCAAAGAGGAATTCGACGCCGCGAACAAGGCGCTCGTCTACCGAACCACGGGAGGCAAACACAAATATATCCTCCAGGATTGCAACACGTTCGTGCCGGATCGCGTCGCCGCGTTTCGCAGCGCGGTAACGGATGTGCTCGACGTGCCGATGGAGGAGATCGAAACACGACGACGCGTCGGATCTTTGGCGCTCGTGCGGGAGCAGATGAACTTTGTGGAAGACGCGTTGGGTCTTGCGATAGCGGACGCGTCGGATCTGTGGAAAGCGTTTGGCAACGACGACTCCGGGGCGATCCCGGAGATGGACGACGCCGATTTTTTAAAAAAAGCGCGCCGCCGAGTCCGCCCTGCGGATAGAGAGAAGGTGTGACGATGGACGATTTCGAAACGACCTTGATTGGCCGCGGCCGCGAGGTGCTGGAATGGATCGTGGACCCCGATTCTTTTAAAGAAAACGAGATCGGCGGGCAGGTCTGTTTCGAGGCCGATTACGGCCCCGGCGCCGTCGTCGGCAGCGCGCGGATCGGAGGGGGCCTGGCGACGGTGATCGTGAACGACGCTGAAGCCTTTAACGATCGTTTCCCGGTGGTCTTCGCGGGCGTGATCGGACTGGAGGAGGCCTATAAGATGGCCTCGGCCGTCTACCGCACGCTCGAAGCCGACGCGGATAAAACGGTCGCCGAAAAAAGGCCGATCCTCCTGATCGTCGACACGCCGGGCAACGCGCCCGGAAAGCTGGAGGAAATCCTCGGCATGAACAAGGCGACCGGGGCGTATCAATTGGCGTTGGCCGAAGCGCGAAAGAGCGGGCATCCTGTCGTGGCGCTTGTGATCGGGCGCGCCATCAGCGGCGGTTTTCTCTGCCACGGTTTGCAGGCGGACCGTATCCTCGCGCTGCCCGCGAAATGCGGCACCGTGATCCACGTGATGCCGCTGACGAGCATCGCGCGCATCGCGAAAATGGATATCGAACGCCTCGAGACGCTCGCGCGCGACAACCCCGTGTTCGCCTCGGGCGTCGACTATTTTTACGCGCTGGGCGGTTTGAACGAAGTTTTGCCCGAGGCCGATTGCATGCGGGACGCGGTGATCCGCAATTTCGCCGAGATACGCGACGCCAAATCGGCCGGGCATCTCGAAGACCTGGGTCCCGTGGGTCGCGCCCGGCTCGGCGCTAAGCGCGGGGGGCGTGTCTGCCGGATGGACGTCGCCCGGAAAATCGACGAGGAATTCGCTTTCGTGGCGGAAAAATACGTCGACGCGTGATGTGATGAAAGACCTGTCGAAGGAGATCGCTCGCCTTTCGCAGGAGTTCGGCGCGGCGCCGGCGAAAGAGGAGATGCCGCGAAGGACGCTCGCCGACAAAGGCATCGACGGCCCCACGGCTGCTCATGTGGTCGAGGAAGTCCACGTGCCGCTGAATTTGGCCTATGTGACGTTCACCAGCGGCTCGACGGCGTTTCAAAATATCGTCGGTGTCACGGACGCCGAACTCCCCGAGCGCGTCACCGCGTCGAAAAGGGCGCTGGAAAAAATGGGTTTGAGGCGGGAAGATCGCTTGTTGGTGACATACCCGCCCTTGGTGAACGTTTTTTCCAAAAGAGCGCTGGACGAGTATGGCGTGACGTGGAGTTTTCTCGAACGATCGAGCCGAGACGCGTTTTTGTCCGCGATGCTGGAAAATCCCCCTCGGGCCGTCATCGGAGAGTCGTCGTTTCTGCGGGCGGCGCTGGAGGACGCCCTTCGCCTGGGTATCGCGCCCAGCATGCCCCAAGGGACGATCGTCGTCTCTTCGGGCTCGCGCATGGATTTGGAACTGCTTCCCGTGGTCGAAAGAGTGCTCGGAGGCGAAGTGCATGATCTGTACGGGTGCCAGGAGGTCGGGTGGATCGCCGTGGACGGATGTCCCGTGCGCGACGATGTGGTGCTCCTGCCCGTGAGCGATGCGCGAGGGCACGCGGCCTATGAAGTCGTCGTTGGGGGCCTCCCGATCGGAGACCGATTCCCCGCGCTTGCCGAGGGGCATATCTGCGACACGAACGGAAAGCTCATCACGTACGGCGGCGAGAGGACGTCTCCGGAGTTCGAAGTGGTCCTGAAAGAGACGACACTGCATGCGGAATTGTCGGCATATCGCGTCGCGCGAACGATCCTCAGGATCAAGGGCAGAGTGGTCAAAGTCGCGCCCGATTTGGTCGTGAGGGCGCCCCGCACGGTGCTCGAAGTTGGCGACCCCTCCGGGGGCGAAAAATTTCGCATCGAGGGGCCGGAGAAGATGCTTTTTTTCGACGCGATCGCGCGCGCGCAAGTGGATTATCAGGCGAACCGCAAGAACGACCCGACCTGGACGAAGCGAGCCTGATGCATTACGAAAGGCACGAGATGCTCGTCATCAGCGCGGCTGGCAGAGAGCGGCTCTTGCGAGAGTCGCTGGCGACGCACCCCGCAACCCTGCATTCGTTTTTGGCGGACCTTTTTGCGGAAAACGGCGAAAAAAAAACGGTTCCGGGAATTGTTCGGCGCTCGGAAGAAATTGAAGAAAGAGGGGAAGATGAGATCGCGGTCGGTTTCGTCCACTGGCAGTCTTTGAATGGAGGAAGGTTGAAAGTCGCGGCTTTCGTGGTCGAAGAGGAGATCGAGGCGTCGATCACGCCTTACGCTCTCATGAAGGAAAAAATCGCGAAAAGAAACGGCGCCGCCAAAGCGTTTACAGAGATCGCAGAATTTCCAGCCGCACGGGAGGGCAAGATCGGGGTCGTGGGATCGGTTGCGATGGAGATCGTGACGGGCAGGCCTTATACGAACGCAGCTTCCGACCTTGACCTCCTGATCAGAAATGTTTGCTGTGAAGAGTCGAAGACGTGGTATCGTCAGTTTGTCGCTGTGGGGGAAAAATACGGCGTCGCCGTCGACGTCGAGGTTGTATTGGCGGACGGCTACGGAGTCAAAGCGGCGGAGCTGTTTGCGGGCTTTTCGAACTTTTCAAAGAGCTCGACGGTGCTGGGAAAGAGCCTGCGCAATGTGAAATTGCTGAATCGTCAGGCAGTGTTGGATGCGATGCTCGCCCGAAAATAAAAAAGGAGGAATAAGAAAACATGGAAATCAAGTCGAGAGTTCCCGGCAAAGTGGTGCGGTTTGAAAAAGAGGTCGGCGACAGTGTCAACGTCAAGGATGTCGTGATGGTGGTCGAAGCGATGAAAATGGAGCAAAAAATCCCCTCTCCCGTCGCCGGTGTGTTGAAAGAGTTTAAAGTTTCCCCAGGTGACCGCGTGTCGGCGGGAGCTGTCCTGGCGGTCGTCGAATAATTTAGCTCTCTGATCGCGTTTTGGAGCGCAAAACGACCGGGCCTTTCCGCGCCACGCATGGCTTGCTCATGCGTGGCGAGGGCGGCTCGGTCGCTTGTTTGGGGGGTGTTGCTATTTTTTTGTGTTTTAAAGTTTTTTGGTGCTTGCGTTACGGGTGTTTCATCGGTTGTTGCAACGGGCCATCTGCGCGCGGATACGGATGGAATGGGGCGCGGGTGTTTCAAAAGCGAGACGTCTCTATAAAGGTAAACTGCGCGGGAAGGGCGCGAAACGCAACCAAAGCGAACCAAAAACGCTTTTTGTAGTCCCTTGGCTAGCGATAAAACGCAGCGATTTTACGCGAAAAACAGCCGTTCCGGCGCCGAGTAGACGTTCATCGTGCCGTTTCGCGCGAAGCCGATCAGGGTGAGGTTCGCGTTTCTCGCGGCGCGCACCCCCTGTTCGGTCGCGGCGGAGATGCTTGCCGCGAGCGGAATGCCGGCAAAGGCCGCTTTGGCGACCATATCCTCCGGAAGGCGGCCGGAGAGCATCAGCATGAGGTTCTCGGGCCGCAAGTCGTTGCGTATCATCCAGCCGACGGCTTTGTCGACGGCGTTGTGGCGGCCGACGTCCTCGATGCGAAAAAGTTTTTCGCCCTCGGGGGTCAAAAGCGCCGCGACGTGCGCGCACCCGGTACGTTTGAAAAGCGGCGCGGAGGCGAGCCATTCGATTCCAGCGAAGACGGCTTGCGGGGTCGTTCGCCAGCTCGCAACGAACGGTTCTCGCGTGAGGATCGGCCGTTCGGTCGCGGCGAGCGCGATGAGGACGCGGCCGGGTTCGACGCGGACACTTTCGATGTCGCTGCGGTTTTCGATCAGCCCACGGCACGCGAGGTGTCCGGCGGCCCAAAGCTCTTCGTCCCCGGGGGTGACGACGGCCGAAGCGAACTCCGTGCCGTCGACGACAAGTACCAGGGGCGTTTCATGGATGAGCACGTCCGCCTGCGGGACCAAGGCGTCGCCCGCAAGTCGCCAGATCGTCTCTTCGCCGAAAGCGTTTCGCGGCAGATCGTTTGCGTCTTTCATCTTTTCTTGGCCTCAGGCGTCCGGGCGGACGCTTTTTTTGTTTTCGGGGATCCATTTTTCCAGGATCGCGAGCAATTTTTGAGTCTCGATCGGCTTGGAGAGAAAATCGTCCATGCCGGCGTCCGCGAACATCTTTCGCGCTTCGGGGATCGCGTTCGCGGTCAGCGCGACGACCGGCAGGCGCGCGTATTTTTCGTTCAAGGCGCGGATTCGGCGCGTTGCTTCGAGGCCGTCCATCTCGGGCATCATGTGGTCCATGAAGATGATGTCGAAGTCCGTTTCCCGCACGGCCGCGATCGCGCGGGCGCCCGAATCCGCCGTCTGCGCCTCGATTCCGTATTCCTCGAGCATGGCCGACGCGACATGCAGGTTGATTTCATTATCGTCGACCACGAGGATTTTGGCGTCGGGCGCGTAAAAGGACGTTTCGGGTCCTTCGGGCAGAACGAGCAGGCTCTCGTCCCCCAAGACTTTCGGGATCGTCACGCTGAACGTGGCCCCTTGCCCGTAGACGCTTTTCACTTCGATCGAGCCCCCCATCCGTTCGACGAGGTTTTTGCTGATGGAAAGCCCCAGCCCCGTGCCCTTGATGCTGCGGTTTTTCTGCACGTCCGCCTGTGTGAAGGGCTCGAAAAGCGCCGCCAGGTCTTCTTCTCGAATGCCGACGCCGGAGTCGGAGATGTCGAAACGGATCGTCTCGTCCAAGGCGCTCACCGCGAGTTCGACGAACCCTTTTTCCGTGAATTTGACGGCGTTGCCGAGGAGGTTGACGAGCACCTGGCGCAGCCGGATGTCGTCGCCGTAGAGGCAGCGCGGGAGGTCGCCGTTTACGGCGAAACGGTAATCGAGTCCTTTGTTTTTGGCGACGACCGCTTGCATCGACGAAATGTGGTCGATCATGCGGATGAAATCGTAGTGGACGTTGATGAGCGACAGGTTTCCCGTCTCGAGCTTCGAGAGGTCCAAGATGTCGTTGATGATGGAAAGCAGCACGTCCGAGGACGTCTTGATGTCCTTGACATACCGAAGTTGCTTGTCGGCGAGCGGTTCGTTCGATAAAAGCTCGGACATGCCCAAGATCGCGTTCATCGGCGTTCGAATCTCGTGCGAGATGTTGGCCAAAAATTGTGTTTTGGCTAAAGTGGCGTCGACGGCTTTCTGTTTGGCCACCTCGGCTTCCTGCGTCATGAGCATGAGTTCTCGCGTTCTCTCCGCGATTTTTTCCTCAAGCGTCACCGCGAAGCGTTTTCGCTCCTCGATGTGGTTTTTGAATTGATCGACCATTTTCCGCAGCGCGTCGCGAAGGACGGCGATTTCGTTGCGGGTCCCTTCGAAAGCGCGCGCGTCGTCGAAGCGGACGTCGTAGTTGCCGCGCGCGATCTCGCGGGCGTCCGTCGTGATCCCTTTGAGCTCCTTGAGGATATGTTTGGTGGAGAAAAAGACGCTCAAGGCGAGCAGCACGGCCATCAGGCCGCCCGCCGAGGCTACGCCCCACGAAACCGCGGACGCTTTGCTGTACAGGGCGTCCGTCGGCATGTCCACGTAGAGAAAAATCGGTTGGCGGGCGTTTTTGAGGTCGATGGGACGAAGGTACAAAAGCGATTGCCTGCCGTAGATGGGCGAGCGCCTTTCTTCCAGATAGGTGCCGTCCGTTTGGAGGACGTGCGCGATCTTCTCCTCGAGGCCGTCAGCACGAGCGTAATCGAGGAAATTTTTGTCGTCGTACTCGTGCTTGGAGGAATAGAGCACCTTGCCGTCGACGGATAGCAGCATCATTTGGCGTTCGTCCGAGACCTGCAGGTCGTCGAGGAAGCGATAGAAGATGCTGTAACGGACATCCATTCCCAGCACGCCGATTACGCGGCCGTTCTCTTTCATGGGATAGCTGATGGTTGAAACGCCGATAGGGCCCGCGCCGTAGTCGTAGAATCCGACACTGTCGAAGAAGATTTCGCCCGATTTCAGCGCCCCGTTGTACCAGATCGACCGCTCTTCGTCGTCGAGCAGTTCGTCGGTCAGGTCGAAAATTTCTTTCAAGTCGTTCCCGACGCGGACGAAATCCTTCGTGTACCGTTCTTCCCCGAAAATGCCCCGTTCGAACGCGAACCACGCGCAATAGAGGCTGGGGTTCGACTCCAAAAACAGTTTCAGCGTATCCTCGGCGTCGGTTTTCGTGGAGGGAGAATTCTTTTTCATCGATGCCAGATATTGCCCGGTGAGCGCGAGCGAGTCGGTCGTGCTGGCGAAGGCCGAGCGGACCGCTTCGGACGCATGGTTGGCAAACAGGATCGCTGCGTGCTTGGCGAACGTCGAAGCCTCATCGTAGACTCGATACGTTGTGATATAGAGCAGCGACGCGAAAAGCAGCAAAAACGGCAGCAGACAGGCTATGAGGATACGTGTAAAGATCGTCGTGTTTTTGAGAAATAGCAAGCCCGCTTCAGCTCCGTTCGACCATCAGAAAATTTTTTTGGCTGTTTTGATTATGACATATTTTCTATGAGAGCGGTTTTTCGGTATCATGGACAAGGGGGGGATCGCATGGATGTCGATGGGAAGATCGCAGTACTGAGACGAACGATCAAAGATTTAAAACGCGTCGCCGTTGCATTTTCGGGCGGTGTCGATAGCGCGCTTTTGGCGGTCGTCGCGCACGACGCCCTGGGTGATGACATGCTCGCCGTCTCGGTGAGTTCTCCCGTCGTGACGCCGGACGACTCCCAGGACGTCGACCGGCTCGCGCGCGAGCACGGCTTCGCCTTGCATAAAATCGAACTCGACGAACTGGGGCTCGAGGCTTTTCGGCACAACGACGCCGAGCGCTGTTACGTGTGCAAACGCCACCGGTTCGAACAGATCGCGTGCTTTGCCCGCGAAAACGGTTTCGAACATGTGCTCGAGGGGAGCAATCGCGACGACCTGTCCGACTATCGGCCGGGCATGCGCGCGCTTGCGGAGTACCCCTGCGTCGCCAGCCCGTTTCTCGAGCTGGGCTACGATAAGGCCGACGTGCGCGCGATGGCGCGCGAACTTGGGATCGACGTCTGGGATAAGCCGGCGTCGTCCTGCCTCGCTACGCGCGTCGAACGGGATGTCGAAATAACCCCTGCGGTACTTGAGCGCATCCGAAAAGGGGAGGCGTTTTTGCGCGAGATCGTCGGAAGCGGCAAGCAGATTCGCCTTCGCGCACACGGGCAATGCGCGGATCTGGCGCGGATCGAAACGGACCCGGAAGCCTCGGAGCGAATTTTAAAAAGCGCACCGGCCGTAGCCGGTGCGCTCGAAGAGATCGGGTTTCGGCATATCGCCCTGGACCTGCGCGGCTACCGCATGGGGAACATGAATTAAATCACGGGGTCGGGTTTACAAGCGTCAAAAAGACCCTTTTGCCGTTTTTAACCTGGACGATCCCCAAGGCGCCTTCGTTGTCGTGCGATTTATTGATCGTGATGGTTCCCGTCGCGCCGGGGAAATTTTTCGTCGCGCCGAGCGCCTTGACGATGTTCCCCGCTTTCGTCGAGTTCGCCCGGCGGATGGCGTCGACCAGGACCCGATAGCTGTCGTAGCCGGACGCGGCGGTGGAGTTGGGCGTCTTGCCGGGATATTCCTTTTTCCACTTCGCGGTGAACTCTCGGGCGGTCTTGCCCATTTTCGGCATGTTCGGGTCATACGCGAACGTGGTGAACGCGAACCCCTCCATAGCGGGGCCGATCGAGGCGATCTGAGGGTTGTCCATCGCATCGCCACCTAAGATCGCAAAACGCGCGTTCATGGCGCGTGCCTGCTTGACGATCAGCGCGCCTTCCGTGAAGTGGGCGGGCAGGTAGAGGACGTCCGGGTTTTTGGCGAGGATGTTCGCGAGCTGGGTCTGGAAATCCGTCCGCCCTTCTTCGTACACCTCGCGGGCGACGATCTTGCCTCCGTTTTGGGCGAAATATTTCTCGAAATAATTGGCGAGCCCCACGCTGTACTCCTCGGTCGCTTCGAGGATCACGGCGGCCGTGCGCGCTTTCAGGTGTTTGGCCGCGTACTCGGCGGCGATGCGTCCCTGGTGGGGGTCCGTGAAACAGGTGCGGAAATAGTACCGCCGGTCGCGCGTCACGAGCGGATTGGTGCAGGTGCTTCCGAGCACGGGCATGCGCGCCTCCTCGGCGACTTTGCCTCCGGCGATCGCCAGCGACGATCCGTACGTCCCGAGCACGGCGACGACTTTCTGGCGCACGAGCGACTGCATCGCTTGTTCGGCTCCGTCTCGGTCGGATTTATTGTCCTCGATCACGAGCTGGACTTTTTTCCCCAGAACTTTGCTCGCTTCTTTGTGAGCGAGCAGGATCCCGTCGAGCTCGAGGCCCCCTGCGAACGCGTTGGTGCCGTTAAGCGGCAGATAGACGCCGATTTTGATCATATTGTCCTTTGCTTCGGTCGCCAACGCGACGCTGCCCGCATGCGCGAGTGCCGCGCACAACAAAGCGAAACACAGCAGACGCAAAAAAATTTTCAGCGAAGCGCTCCCGTTTCTTCTTGAGAAAGTCAAAGAAAACACCTCCTGTGAATTATGTCGCATTCATTAAATTATACCTCGCATTTGCCCTCGAGCCGGTCGCAAACGCTGGTGAAATCTTCGGACATCGGAACGGAGACGAGCAGCTTATCGCCCGGTTCCACGATCGTGGTCCCCGTGGGTGACGCGTAATGCCCGTCGCGGTTGATCACGATGATCAAGCTTCCCTGCGGCAGGTGCAGGTCCATGACCGCCTTGCCCGCGGCACGCGAACCTTTGGTGATGTCGAACTCGGCCAGGAAATCGTTCATTTCATGAACATATTCGTTGAAGCTCTTGAGCGTGTAGTATGGGTTTTCGTGTTTGCCGAGCTTGAGTTTTTTCGCCAGCCAGGGGAGAAAAGGACTTTGAAAGAGCACGGACGTGAAAGCGACGAAAAAGACGATGTTGAAGATCGTACGTGCGCCGGGAATCCCCGCCGTGAGCGGATAGAGGGCGAACGTGATCGACGCGGCGCCACGAAACCCCACTGCGGAGATGAACGCGTTCTGTTTGGCGTTTCGCTTGAAAAACGGCATGATCGCGAAGATGGACAAGGGGCGCGCGACGAACATCAAAAATGCCGAGATGGCGAACCCCCACGGCGCGATGGCGACGAGTTCCCTCGGTGTCACCAAAAGCCCCAGCATCACGAAGAGGACGACCTGCATGAGCGCGCTGAGTCCATCGTAAAATCGCACGACGGTATATTTATATTGAAAGCGGCTGTTTCCGAGGACGAGCCCCGCGACGTAGCTCGCCAGAAATCCGTTTCCGTCGACGATGTCCGTGAGCGTGTGGCTGAATACCGCGAGCCCCATGAGCAGGACGGGGTAGAGTCCCTCGGCGGTGAGGCGGATGCGCGCCATGATGAAGGACATGAGATGCCCCATTCCGTAGCCGCACAACCCGCCCAGGGCGAGCTGTTTGCCGAGCAGCCCGAAGAATTCGACCGCGTCGACTTTGTTCGCGGTCATCATCGAGATCAGGGTGATCGTGAGCATGTAGGCCATGGGGTCGTTGCTGCCGCTTTCGAGCTCTAAAAGCGGCTGCAGATTGTCTTTGAGAACGATTTTCTGTGAGCGCAGGATGGAAAAAACCGATGCCGCGTCGGTCGACGAGACGATCGCGCCGAGCAGGAGGGCCCCCTGAAAGGAAAGAAGCGGCGATAGGGAGGCGAAAAGACCCACGATGACTGCCGTCATCACGACGCCGAGCGTGGCGAGCACCACACCCGAGACCACGACCGGCCGCACGGAATCCCATCGCGTCTCCATACCCCCCGCGAAGAGGATGTAGTTGAGCGCGATCGCCCCGATGTAGTTCGTGACCGTGTAGTTGTCGAAGACCAAGCCTCCGATGCCGTCTTCGCCCATCAGCATGCCCACGCCGATGAAAAGCAGCAGCGTGGGGATGCCGAATCGCGTCAGCAGGTCGTTGGACAGGAAGCAGGCGAGAAAAAACAGCGCCGCAATCAGCAGGACATACCCCTGTGTCAGGACCAAGGCCGCTCACCCCCAAAATAATTTTGCCCCGAAGACGATACTCCGGGGCAAA
>JAVBRL010000241.1:0-8273 GCA_031547985.1 Synergistaceae bacterium | reverse complement strand
ACGGCCGATAAAATTTTCGACGCCGAGTGCAACAAAAAATTGCCGTACGGCGGACCGCACACGCGGGCGGCCGCGCGGGCCATGGCGGTGATGCACGCGAACGGGGCGATGGATGTCGTCTGCGCAGCCCCGACCGGCGGGTCGGCGGGGGCGCTCCCTGGGACGATCCTCACGCTCGAGGAGGAGCTGCGCCTCGAGCCGAGGCAGGTCGTGATGGCGCTTTTCGCTGCGGGGGCCGTGGGGCTCGTGCTGGATGTCCGCGCGACATTCGCGGCGGAGGTCGCCGGTTGCCAGGTGGAAATCGGAGCCGGTGGCGCGATGGCTTCGGCGGCGTGTGTGGAGGTCGCCGGAGGAACTGCTGTGCAGGCGTGCGACGCGGCGGCCATCTCGTTTCAGAACACGATGGGATCGGTGTGCGATCTCGTGCAGGGGATCGTCGAGAGTCCGTGCCATACGCGCAATGCGGCAGCGGCGGCTTGCGCGTTCGTCAACGCGGACCTCATCCTGGGGGGATATGTGAACCCCGTCGACCTCGACGAGACGGTGGATGCCGTCTTCGACTCCGGGAAGATGCTGCCGTCGGAGCTTCGCTGCACGGCGCTGGGCGGACTTGCCTTGTGCCCGTCGGCGCAAGCGATGCCGCGGATTCGGTGATGCAAAGGTGCGGGCGGTCCTGGAGAGTGGCGTTTATGTGGAAATTCATTGACAACCTCTTGCTCGGTTGTTAATCTGAACCGTATGGACTCGGCTGCGCTTGACGAACTGAAAAACCGATCTCTGAATATCCGGCGGGACGTCGTGCGTATGATCTGGTATGCGCAGTACGGCGACCTACAGGCGTCACTTTCTTTGGTGGATCTGTTCGTCTATTTGTATTGGCGGGTGCTCGCGGTCTTCCCGGACAACCCTTCTTGCGAGGAGCGAGACCGTTTCGTGTTGGGCGGGGGGAATTCGTGTCCCACGCTTTATGCGACGCTTGCGCGGCGCGGTTTTTTCAGCCACGAGGAGCTTTGGAACTACGGATCGCTCGGAGCGATCCTGCAGGCGTATCCGGATGTGCGCCGAACCCCCGGAGTGGATGCGCCCAGCGGCGTGCGGGGGATGGGGATTGGAATTGCGCTGGGGATGGCGCACGTGATGGTGCGAGAGCAGTCCCCTGGGCGCGTGTTTTGTGTGCTGGAGGAAAAGGAGATGCAGCAGGGCACGTTTTGGGATACGCTCTATTCGCGCTCTCCCTATCCCTCCAATTTGTTGGTTTTGGGGATCGCCTCCGAACCCGAGCGCGACATCACGTCGATGTGGCGATCGTTCGGCTGGGATGTCGAATCGGTGGACGGACACGATTTCGAAGCGCTCGAAGCCGCTTTTTCCGACCTTCTGTCGAGCGGTTCGCAGCGTCGGGGGCTTGTCGTCATGGTTCGAGACAACCCCTTGCTGAAAGGCGATCTCGCGTTGCCGTTGACCCAGGAACGAATGGAGCGGATTTTGGAGGAACTGTCTTGACGGAGACTTTGCTAAGCCCATGGGACGCGCTCGACGAAGCGCTGTCTTCGCTGGGGGCGACGCATGCGAACGTGGTGCTGGTCGATTCTGAAGAAGGAGTCGCGCCCGGCTTTAAAACGCAATATCCCGAAAGGACCTATTGGCTGGAGTTGTCGGAGCCGAATCGCGTGTTGGCCGCCGCGGGCATGGCGCTCGAGGGGAAGACCGTTTTCTTGGCGTCCACGCAGTTTTTCCCCGCGACGCACCTTTATACGCGTATTCGCTCCGCGCTTGCCGTCCCTCAGCTTTCGGTGCGCGTCGTGTCCGCGCACGACAGTCCGGCGTATGCGCGAAGCGGGGCGAATCGGCAGATCGTCGAGGATATCGGGCTGATGCGTTTGATCCCGAATATGGCGGTTTTTGCCCCCGGCGATCACACATCCGCGAAAGCGTTGCTCCGCCTGCTGGCCGACGTGCCCGGCCCGGCGTACATTCGCTTGAGCCAGATGAAAATACCGCCCCTGTACGAACCGCACGACGACGATTTTTCGATCGGGGGTGCGCGGTTGCTGCGCGAAGGGGATGGAGTCACGATCTGTGCCTGCGGTATCATGGTTCATGAAGTTTTGAAGGCGGCGAATATCTTGTCACAGCAGGGTATCGACGCCGAAGTGATCGATTGCTACAGCATCAAGCCGTTCCCGGAGCAGGTGCTGCTTTCGTCCGCCAGGCGGACGGGATGTTGTGTCGTCGCCGAGATGAACGGCCAAGTCGAAGGATTGGGGGGAGCTGTCGCCGATTGCCTTTCGGCGAACTACCCGATCCCGGTGGGGACGGTGTCGATGGGAGACCATTTCGGGCAGAGCGGCACGTTCGCTGAATTGCAGGAATATTACGGCCTGACCCATCGAGAGATCGTGGGCAAAGTCGCCCAGGTATGGGCGCGGCGCAGGAGGTAACGGACTAGCGAATGGATATTCGCCTCTCCGGCGTCACGAAGATATTCCATCCGGACATCACGGCTTTGGAGGATGTGTACCTTGAGATCCCCAGCGGTGAATTTGTCTATTTGGTGGGGTCGACGGGATCGGGCAAGACGACGCTGCTTCGCTGCATCACGCGCGAGGTCGTTCCGTCCCGCGGACAGGTGACGATCGGATCGTTCAGCCTCCGCAAGATCAGCCGGTTGGACCTCTCGATCTTTCGACGGAACATCGGTGTCGTCTTCCAGGATTTTTGCCTGCTGCCTCATCTGAACGTCTTTGAAAACGTGGCATTCGTCCTGGAGGTCTTGGGTGTTGCGACCAAGGAGGTCCGTGAGCGCACGGGCGAGGTTTTGGATCGTGTGAACCTCTGGCGCCGGCGCTACCTCTACCCGCCACAACTGTCGGGTGGCGAGCAGCAGCGGGTCGCGATCGCGCGCGCGATCATCAACTCCCCCTCGATCCTGCTGGCGGACGAACCGACGGGAAACCTGGACATGCACACGGCGGAGGAGATCATGCAGCTCATCTTGGAAGTGAAAAACCAGGGGGCGACCGTCTTGATGGCAACGCACAACCAGTATCTGGTGGACGCCTATCAGCAGCGTGTCGTCGAAATTCGCGCAGGCCGCATCGTGCGCGACGAAAAATTGGGTCGGTACGAGATCGATGGCGAGCTTTAACTACGCGATTCGTGACGGTGCGCGCCTTGTGTTCCGCCATTGGGGGTTGAGCTGCTTGACGCTCTTCACTTCGATGGCCGTTTTTTACCTGATCGGGGCAAGTGTCCTTTTCGTGCTCAACGCCCGTTACGTCGTGGGAGTGCTCGAAGGAGAGCTCTCTATTCAGGCGTACCTCGAAAAGACGCAAGATCTGCAGGAGGTCGCCGAAAAGGTTCGTCGCCTTCCCCACGTGAAAGTTGTCAAGATCATTACGCCGGAGATCGCCCTGGACCGATTGAAACTTCGATTGGGAAAGCAGGCGGAGGCCGTGACGCTACTGGGCGAAAACCCTCTTCCCCCGAGCCTCGAAATCTGGGTGGACAGCGCTTCTTCGGTGGCACCGACAGCGGAGGAGCTCGAAACGTTGCCGGAAGTGCAGGACGTCGTCTATGCGGGCAAGCTCGCCGAACGGCTCTCGAAGCTCTCGCGTTTCGCGGGACATTTTTCGGTGGCCGTTTTGATCGTCGCAATCACGGCGAGCGGCATCGTCCTGTTCAACACGATCCGCATCGCCGTCTACGCGAAGGAAAACGAAATCAGCATCATGTTGATGGTGGGAGCGACGCCGACGTTTGTGGCGTTGCCCTTCGTGGTACAGGGGATCTTCTTGGGCGCGATGGGGGCGCTGATCGCAGCGGTCTTGTTGAGCTTTTCCTACGGCTCGGTGCTTTCGCGGCTGCACGACCTGCTGCCTTTTTTGCCGCTTTTGGGCGAAAGCATGATCGTTTTCAAACTGGGGGTTGTGCTCGTGGGGGCGGGGGCGACGGTGAGCCTGCTGGCGAGCCTGATGGCGGTGGAGCGCTATATCCGCCGCTCGCTTCGTCCATTGTAAGGGCTCCGATTTTTTGGTAAGGTTATCGGAGGAACGGGGTGATACCGACGTGCGAAGCTTTTTAGCCAGTTCAGCGAGGCAGTTTTTATTTTTCGGATTGATCGTGCTTTTCGCGCTACTCGCGGGCTGTCCGTCCGTTTATGCGGCGACGCAAAAAAAACCCGTGCAAAAAGTTCCAATCCAAAAAGCCCCGGTGCAAAAAACGTCCTCCGCGTCGCCGTCGCAACAACAACCCCCTTCTTCCAGCAAGGAGATCGAAGCGCGTCTCCAGAAAGAGGAAAAAGAGCTCAACAAGATTCAAAACCAGGCGCGGACCCTGCAGAAAAAGGTCCGCGAACAACAGAAAAAAGAGCAGGACGTGATCGGCCAGCTCGAAAAGCTCAATCGTCAAATCGTGGTGACCGAGCAGAAGATCACGGTTACGAACCTGCGTCGCGAGAAGATGCATGGTCGCATCGGCGAACTGACGCAGAACATCAACCGCATGTCGTCGCGCATCGAGGAGATCAAGGAGCTGCTGCGCGGTCGGCTTGTGGCCGTCTACAAATACGGCGGCATCGCCGAGTTCAACTTGTTGTTTTCCGCGCCGGGCGCCAAAGACGCCCTGGCGACGAGTTATCTGCTGGGGAAGATCGCCAACCAGGACCGCTACCTCATTGGGGACCTCACGACCAAAAAGGAGAATCTGGATACCTCGCGCCGGGAACTTGTGGAGCAAAAAGAGCTCCTGGAGTCGGAAAACCAGAAGCTCAAAGGGCAGAAAATCTCGCTCGAAGGGGACACAAAGGCGCGCAATAACTTGCTCGACCGGGTTCGTAAGGAAAAAGCGCTCCACTTAGCGGAGCTCGAGGAGCTCGAACGCGCCGACCGCGAACTGCGGGCGTCAATCAAATATTTGCTGGAACAAAAACGCAAGATCAACGCGCAGCGCAATGCGGATTCCGGGGAGACCCCGCAGTATTACAAAAAGGGCGGACGGCTCGCGTGGCCACTTCGAGGGAAGATCAACAGCGAATTCGGCACGCGGGTGCACCCGGTGTTCCGTACGCGTACGAAACATACGGGGCTTGACATAGACGGTAACAAGGGTGATCCGATCATGGCCGCCCTTTCGGGCGAGGTGCTTTACGCGGGCTGGTTGCGCGGATACGGGCAGGTGGTCATCTTAGACCATGGCAACGATTTGACGACCGTGTACGCGCATATGTCCAAGATCCTTGTTTCGGAAGGGGCCAAGGTGAGCACGGGGCAACGGGTCGGCCTTGTGGGAGCGACTGGAGTCGCCACGGGCAACCATCTGCATTTCGAAGTGCGCGTCAACGGGGACGCCGTCAACCCGATGGGATATCTGCAGTAATACGGAAAGGTCTGTGATGGCTATGTGGAGAAAATTCAGGGACGTCTTTTTGGGAATATTGATCGGAGGGGTCGTCGTTACGGCCATCCTGGCCGCAAAAGCCGGAGACGCCCCCCGCGACGTGGCGGGCGCGCTGCCTTTCACGGAATCGGACCTGTGGTTGATGCGGCAAGCGCGCACGCTGATAGAGACGTATCATGTGGACAAGGCGAGCGAGGATAAAGTCCCGAATCACGAGAAAAAATTGCTCTACGGAGCGATGCGGGGGATGGTGGGGTCGTTGGGCGATCCCTTCACCCGTTTCGTGGACCCTGAACAGCTCAAGGAAGAGAGCCTGGAGATGGAGGGGGAATATGGCGGACTGGGGATCTATGTGACGCAGCGCGACGGGCGGACGCTTGTGATCAGCCCGATCGAGGGGACCCCCGCCGACCGCGCCAAGCTCAAACCTCATGACGAGATCGTCAAGGTCGACGAAAAAGTCGTGTTCGGATTGGATCAGAATGAAGTCGTCAAGCTCCTTCGCGGCGCTCCGGGGTCGAAAGTGACGATCCTCATCCGGCGGGGGGGCGTGAACGAACTGATGCCGTTCACGGTCGTTCGCGAAGTGATCAAGATCAAGACCGTGCGCCTGGAGATGCAGCCGCAGAAAGTCGCCTACATCCGGCTCAACCACTTCGCGCAGAAGACGTCGCAGGAGCTGCGCGAAGTCTTGGCGCAGGCCAAGTCCAAAGGGGCTCGGGGGATCGTGCTCGATTTGCGGAACAACCCTGGTGGGCTGCTCAACGTCTGTGTCGACGTGGCGTCCTATTTCATCAACGGCGGTTTGGTCGTCGGCATGAAGGGCAACGTCCCGCGGGCGAACGAGGAACTGTACGCGGCGAGTGGCATGGCAACGAACCTGCCAATGGTGGTGCTCGTCAACCGCGGAAGCGCGAGCGCCGCGGAGATCGTGGCGGGGGCCGTCAAGGACCATGGACGCGGAACGCTCGTGGGGACTAAAACGTTCGGCAAGGGATCTGTGCAGTCGCTCTTTACGCTGGCTGACGGCTCCGGGATGTATGTCACGATCGCCCGCTACACGACGCCCTCGGGGCTCGTGATCGATCATAAGGGGCTTGTCCCCAACGTGGTCGTCGAGGGGGAACCGATGGAGGACAAGAGCAAGGATAAGCAGTACCAGAAGGCCTACAACCTTCTCCTGCAGAAACTGAAGACCAATTGAAAACGAAATGGGCGCTCCTGGCGGTTTTCGTCCTCGCCGGAGCGCTTTTTTTCGTGCTGTTTGCGGGAACGAACGGTCTGAAACAGGACCTCCCGGAAACGACGAGCCATCAAGGCGAGGCGCGCTCCGAGGATGTCTTGTCTTCCATCGATGTCGTCCGGTCGGGCGAAGTCGTTTTGCCGCGAACGGTTTCGGCGGACCGCCGCGAAGCGCCCCGGAGCGAGGAGCGCCCCAAAACGCCCGATCGCCTGAAGGTCCCCAAAGGCAAAGCATACCTGGCCCTCGTTGTCGACGATTGCGGTTATAATTTGCCGATGTTGCGGACGCTTTTGGCGACGAAGCTGCCCGTGACGATCGCCGTTTTGCCGCACGCGCGTTATGCGGCCCAAACGGCGCAGCTCGCGACGGAAGCGAACGTTCCCTTTCTGATCCACATGCCGATGCAGGCCAAGGGCGATGCCGATTTGGCGCCCGGAATGCTGGGTGTCGGGATGCCGGAGGACGAAAAGCGCGCGTTTGTCGAAAAAACGCTGGTGGCCTTCCCGCAGGCCTTTGGTGTCAACAACCATCGGGGGTCGAAGGCGACGGAAGACCGTGCGACGATGGATCTTCTGATGGAGGAACTCTCGAAGCGGGGGCTGTTTTTTTTGGATAGCCGAACGTCGTCGCTGTCGGTGGCATACCGTGCAGCATCCGACGCGGGGTTGCGGGCGCTCAGGAACGGTTTTTTTCTGGACAATACGACCGAGTCCAAGGACATCGCCGCACGTTTCGGCGAAGCCGTGCGCTTGGCCGAAAAAAAAGGATACCTGATCGCGATCTGCCACTTGAGGCCACATACGGTGGCGTTTTTGGAGATGTTGAGTTCCGGAAAAAAAGGGGGAAACGTTCGGTTGGTTTCCCTGCCGGAACTGTTAGAGGAGGGTGAAAAACCATGAAAGGACGCGCGGGAATCGTCGTCGGAGCGCAATGGGGGGACGAAGGCAAAGGCCGGGTCGTGGACGTTATGGCCGAGCGGGTGGACCTGATTGCCCGCTACCAAGGCGGAGCGAACGCCGGGCATACGGTCGTCGTGGGGGACAAGAAATACGTTTTCCACTTACTACCCTCGGGCATGCTCTATCCGGGCAAGACGTGCGTGATCGGCGGCGGCGTGGTCGTCGACCCGGACCAGTTGTTCGAGGAGCTCTCGGAGCTGCAGGAGCGCAAGGAGGATCGCGCGCGCCTCGTGGTGAGTCATGCGGCCCACGTGGTGATGCCGTATCACAAGAAGCTCGACGTCCTGGACGAGACCTCCCGGGGCGAACGCCGCATCGGGACGACCGGGCGGGGGATTGGTCCCTGTTACGTCGACAAATACGCGCGTAGCGGTTTGCGCGTCGAGGATCTCGTCGACGAAGGACGCCTGCGCGAAAAACTTTCGCACAATCTCGAGGAAAAAAATCGGATCCTGACGCGCCTTTACGGCGAAAAGCCGTTCTCGTTCGACGAACTGTTCGAAAAAGCGCTCTCGTGGGGACGCATGATGGCTCCCTACATGGGCGACGCGTTTTGGGAAGTGCAAAAGACCCTGGACGGAGGATATTCCGTGCTCTTCGAAGGCGCGCAGGGGACGCTGCTCGACGTTGACCACGGTTCGTATCCCTACGTGACGAGCTCGTCGTGTATCGCG